>CAYNRM010000032.1:0-12004 GCA_964399555.1 uncultured Gammaproteobacteria bacterium
TAAATATGCATATTATAGATATGTAATCAGGGTTTAATTTTAGGCGTTTGAGTAATTGCATTTGTAGAATTATTCCAGTGCTTTTTCGTAAACGGCTAATGTTTCTATTGCAGTTTTTTCCCAGGAAAATCTTTTGACATTTATAAATCCTTCTGCAATGAGTTTCCTAGAATAGACTGTGTTATTTAGAATTTTGTTTAAACCAGATTGAATACTTTCGAAGGAATTTGCATCTACCAGCTCGGCTCCGTCTCCGGCTACCTCTATCATTGATGAATTATTCCCAGCTACAACTGGTGTGCCGCATATTTGTGCCTCCAGGATTGGTAAACCGAACCCTTCATAGCGGCTGGCAAATAGAATTACCTGGGCTTTGTTTATTAATCCAACGAGTTCATCATTTGAAACAAAACCTAAGATATGAATTTTTGGATTATTTTCATACCTTGATAAAAATTTCTCGAACTCTTTCATCTCAGTATGGTTCAAATCCTTTCTATTCTCAAAACCACCACCTACAAACACTACATCATGATTGGTCAGTAAAGCGGCTTTTGTTTGAGTTAGTAGATTTTTATTCCAATTCACACCACCAGTATATAGAACAAACTTCTCAGGCAAATTAAACTTCCTAACTTTTTCTTCAGCTTCCGATTTAGAGAGTTTTTGGAAGTGATTTGCCGGAGATTCATATACTGTTTTAAGTCTATTTTCAGGAAGAGAGAAAATTTTATGGATATCAGCTTTGGCTGAATTTGATACCGCGATCACTGCTTTAATTTTTTTTAGAGATTGTTTTTGACGAAATAAGTTTATACGGCCTTTGATTCCCGGGGGGTAATGTTTAGGGAATAGAAGAGGGACGACATCGTGAATAGTCACTACTGTAGGGGTATTTTTTGTAATTTTTAGAGTTGGTCTGAAAAAATCTAAGAAAGGGTAATGGATTAGATCGACTTTTTCATTTTTCTTAGATGAGTCAATTACTACTACATCGGCTTCAGTATATTTTTTTAGTGAACTAATCAGATTCTCTGCATAAGAACCGATTCCCCTACCCTTGTTCATTGAATGCATACTAGAAATGTCTATGCCAATTTTCATTTTGTGATATACCTCCAGTATGCTCTCGGGAACCTCAAGGCTGAGAATAATGAGAAAGTTAGCCCCTGGAAACCGTCTAAAATACCTTTGTTTCTTATCGAAGTCATAAGGAACCAATGAATAGGTTTTAGAAACATATAATTTATAAAATTACCCGCACTCATTCTTAAGTTCTCTCTTTTAAAACTTGTCGCCATTAAATCTATATAACGGCTATTTCTTTGCAAATATCTATAGAAAGATTTTGAATCATAATGAATGAGATCTTGTGAAAGCCAGCCCACTTTACCGTTAACTACCATTTGCTCGTGAACATCTTTTGCAGGTAAATAGGCTTTTTTGTTTCTGAATAGTCTGATGACACCATCTGGGTAGACTCCACCGTGCTTTAAAAATTTTCCTAGAAAATAGTTTAATCTCGGGAAAAAGAACGCAACGTACTCGCCATCTTTAGTGCCAATATGCCCGTCTCTTGATTCCAATACTTTAAGATGCCTCGAGAAAAGGTTTTTCTTTTTTAAATTTTGTTGGTAAATTTCTAACTCGCGTTGCTCCATATTTATAACTTTCAAGATTTCTTCACCAAGTTTTTTACTAACTCTTTCATCGGCATCAAGATATAGAACCCACTCCCCTTCTGCCATGTCAAAAGATTTTTGTTTATTAATATGGAAAATTGGCGGGTTATTTGTAACGAGGACTTTGGCTCCATACTCTTTTGCTATTTCAACTGTTTTGTCAGAAGATGATCCGTCAACAATTATTATTTCATCAACATAGTCTTTTATTGAGTCTAAGCACTCTCCAATATTTTCTTCTTCGTTATAAGTAGCTATGGCTGCTGAAAGTTTGGGAGATTTCATATATTAAGATTTTACAAAGAGAAAGGCTATTTCACCATTAGGAAAATGAACAGTGTCGATGATGATATTGTCGCCCGCCTCTTCAGGGGTTATAACGAATAAAGTTTTGGGGGATTTTTTTATTTCCTCTGATGAGGCTTTATGAAACTCGTATTTGTCAAAACTTCTAACAGTTCCAAAATTAAATTTGTCTCTGGCGCTTAGTACGGCTTGTGGCTGATATTTTGCCGGATCATACTGTTTGTAGAATAGTACTAAGATATAAGGCTGATCGTACCTATCAGTGATCACAACTTTGTCAAAATCTCGCTCATATTTATTTAATTTTTGAATCATTTCAGGGAAACCGTATTCCCAGGCTAGTGGATAGCGCTTTGGTGAGTGGAGGTAATAACCTTCGAGATAATGAGTTACTTCAAAGCTCAGGAAGATCATTAACAGCGTCACTACGACGGCCTGGAGTGGTGTTTTTTTCAGCTGAGTTATCAAGCCCATGAATCCATAGCCCATTATTATAGTGAGCGGGATTACCATGCTTAATGACCTCACAGCGTTTGGTGTTTGGTAGGTTAGTGATGAAGCCAGTGGCGAGATGAGAAGCCAGATAATTAATAGGAATTTTAGTTTTGATTCAAATTTGATCATTAGTAGTAACCCAATAATTAAGAATAGAGATTGGATTACAAAAAATTGACCAACTTCGGGTGTTTTGTTGCGAATTAGCGGATCTCCATTTACAAACAGGAAGTCACTTGAAAAATGGTCCAGGTAGTGTCCAAGAAAATTTATTCCGTATGCTTGTTGTTTATTATGCAGAAGTTTAGCGGATAGATCATCTGAAGAGGTGTGTTCCCCTCTTAACTCATTTACTCTGAGTGTCGGTCCGTTATCAGATAAAAAGGAAAGGCCTTGGAATCTTTCACTTCCTCCACCCGATAAAAACTGAAAAGCAACAGGTATGCTTAGGATAAAAAGGATTGCTCCGCATAGAAAAGTTTTTTTCCAATTTGTTTTAAGAATAGTGAACAGTTCTTTTCTGAATAGTGCTAAAAATCCTACACCCATAACCGGAACAACTAACCTTGGGGACTGGTATAGGTAAATTGAGATTAAGAAAGAAAGAAGACTGAAAAATAAGTATTTATTCCGGTCTAAGCTTTTTATGAATAGATAGACTCCCAGTGTGATAAAAAAAGTTGCAGCGTTTGTTTCCCACCCGCCGCGGGAATAATGGATTGCCCAGGGGTTAATTGCCAGGAAAAAGGCTGAAACTAAACCGACTTTTTGGCTTTTAAATATTTGAACTGAAAGAAAATGAATTAACAAAATCATTCCTGTTCCGAGTAGAACAGAAGGGATTCGGACTGCGAATTCGGTTAGGCCAAATACTGCTACAAAAGGAAGGACAAAGTAGAAATAGAGACCTGGTTTGTAATCGCCGAATGATTTAAAACTAAGGGGTAGAATTTCTCCATATTCGTCTCTGCCGGTTTTTAGTATGGAATAAGCGTTATAACCGATAGCAGCTTCATCAGCATTAAAGCCGGCTGGGAATTTATCGACTGCAATTAGTCTTAAAGCAAAGCCTAAGATAATTATTAGTATGAGAATTAATTTCACCCTATTCATCATAGCCATTTTCTATAATCTTGAACGCTGGTTTGTTATTTAGGAATTTTATTTCTGTTAATTTTTTAGATTTATTCTCAGTCACAATGTCCGGCTCAGGTATTTCGGTTTCAGTTCCAATTAGTAAAGTGTTTTCTAGTCCCCGGTCTGAGGGCCAGTTGATAGGTCTAAATTCGATATTATCGATTCTGCGGACCGTTCCGACATCAACGGTTTTTTGTTCAAGAACTGCCTGGTTTTGGAATTTTTCCGGCGAGTATTTTTTGTAAAAGAGATAGTAGATATACGGCTGCCCGTATTGGTCAGAGAAAATTACCCGGTCGTATTTAGATAAATCATCTGGGACATCTTCAAGTGCCTGCTTATAACCATACAGCCAGTCTGCTGAATATTCTTTTGGTAAGTGAACAAAATATGAGTCTATAAACATGATGACATTTAAAGAGATTAGCAAAAAGACAAAAAAGGAGACTATTGCCTTTTTGACAGGTATAACTTCTGCTAATTTATTAATTAAGAAATAAAGACCAAAACCTTCAAGAATTACCAGAGGGAGCACGATATTTAAAGCCCTGACCATGCTGACTAAATCTCTTGATAGAACAGCAGGGATTGTCGCAGTGAACAGTAGGTAAAAAATAATTTTGCGAGCAGATTCATTTCTTCGCCAGAGAAAATAAAAACCAAAAGGAATGAGGATTAATCCGTAGAAATTTATAATTCCCAGATCCGGTACGCTATGACGAGGCGAGTAATCTCCTTTGACAAAAAGTATGTCTGGTGAAAAATAAGTTAGATATCTTTCAAAAGTACCTGAAAGGAAACTCCACCATTCTCCGTGTAGAATTTCGAATGGCGGATTTGAGGTTTGAAGATCATGCTCTGCCAAGATTTGTCTGACTCTTTCTTCAGGTCTGGCGTAGGCAAAATAGTTTTGGGCTGCCAAGCGGTCGGATTGTCCGAAAATAAAAGTTGTTGTGAATACCAGTGCTAAACTAAATACCATAAAGATTAGTGCGGTAATAAACTTTTTTGAGTACACTATTTCTTTTCTGAAGAATAGAAAAAGGCCGAAGATGATTATTGGTACGTAAATTTTTGAAGACTGGTAACAAATGAGTGAAAGAGAAAATGATATTGCTGAGAAGATAAAATATCCTGGTTTTTTAAGAGCTTTAAGGAATAAATATAAACCTAAAGCGTTTAGAAATAATGCGACATTTGATTCCCAGCCGGCTCTTGAGAATTGAATAGAGAGAGGTGAAATGGCTGTAAAAAAAGCTGTCGATAAGCTTAACCATTTATTCTTGAATATCAGGTTGATGAGTAAGAAAGTAATGATGATCAGTCCGGTTCCGGCAAGGACTGAGGGGAGGCGGACTGCGATTTCGGTTAAGCCGAGTACTGAGATAAATGGTATTACGAGGTAGGCATATAAAGCCGGTTTGTAATCTCCAAAGGATTTTAATGTCATAGGCAAAAAGTTGCCGTATTCGTCTCTCAGAGTTTGGCTTAGCGAGTAGGCATTGTACCCCAGCGCTGCTTCATCCCAGGTTAACCCAGGAGGGACAGTATCAAGTTTGTAAACTCTTAAAAAGAGCCCGACAAGGACTATTAGAATCAGGATTATTAATTCAGATTTCAACGATTTCAAAAGCTATACTCCCATCCAGGAAATAAAGTGTTTCCAATTTCCTGCTATTTTCCGGCACATTATCTGGTGAGGCAATTACTAAAGCATTTTTTTCCTGTTTCATTTTTTCGACCATCTCCCAATCGTTTATAAAATATATCTTATCTAATTGATCGACCCAACGCCAATTAGCATGACTATCGCGTGCGAGGGTTGGGTTGTTTTGAAATGTCTTAGGATCGTATTTGGAGAAAAACAAATAGAAAATGTGAGGTTCGCCGTAGAATTTTGTGAAATAAATTTTGGGATATTTACCTGAATATGAGTTAACTTTGCCAATCACCTCTTCATATCCATACTGCCAGGATTTTGAATATTCGTTGGAGTACTCTGTAAAGTATTTTTTATAATAAATTGCGGCGCCAGTGGAAATTGACAGACAGAAAGCCGTTGTTAAAGCAATCTGTAATACTTTTTTATTACGAAGTAAGTTAAAAGCATTTATCAGACCAAAAGCGGTAATAACCTGGATGCTGCCTAGCATAAATATTGACCTTAAGGCGTGTGGTGCTTCGCGGGTTAGTGCTGAAGGGATGGGGGCAATTATAAACCATAGTATGAACACCCACCCTACTTTTGTTTTGAGTAATTTTGCTAAGCCAAATAATAAGAAAGGTAGCTCGGCCAGATAGATAAGGCCCATATTTTGAAGTGAAAATTGGTAATTTGAGCCACCTGACAGGGCTAGGAACTGAAGAGAAAAATGTTTGGAGTAGTTGATGATAAAATTATATATAAAGTATGTTGGACGGTTATAAACTAATTTAGTTGCTATCTCTGGCAAGGCAGAGTTGTTTCTTGATTGATCCAAATAGCTGATCGCTCCTTCATCAACGATCCTAACCCAATAATAACGGGCGCTGGAATCCTGGAATACAGCCAGGTAGAATCCGGCAATTAAAAATACTCCAAAGAGTATTGTTGCGAGAATTGAGAGCTTTGAAAGTTTAAGTTGTTTCCAGAAAATTATTAAGAATGACATCAGGAATAATGGGACAAATATTCTTGCTGAATTGTAGGTAAATATAGATAATCCAAGGAATAAACTGGCAGGTAATAAAAATGTTTGTTTTTTTAATCCGCGGACTAGAAAATAGAATCCGATCATAAAAAAGCTAACTGCCAGATTGGCTTCCAAAGCGATTCTTGATAGAAAAAAATGCCAGGGAGATATAGTTAGAAGGGATGCTGAAAGTAATGCCCACTTTTTTTGATTTCCTAACTCCAACACAATTAAATAGAGGAAAATAACTGATAAAGATCCAAAGATTATTGAAGGAAAGCGCACTGAGAATTCGCTGAGTCCATATATTGCAACAAACGGAACTAGGGTATAAATGTAACCTGGTAATTTATAATCACCGAAAGCTTCGAATGTTAGTGGTAAAAATTTTCCCCATTCATCTTTTCCAGTTTTTAAAATTGAATAAGCGTTATAACCTAGCGAGGCTTCGTCCCAGTTTATCGAAGGTGGGACAGATTGAGGTGTATTCACTAGCCTCATGACGAGAGCCACTGTAAAAATTACAATAATTAAATATTTAGTCAGCAATTTCATTGGTATCAACAGCGACGAAAATTGTTTTTCCTGCAGAGTTATTTATTTTTAATTTTGGACTAACCAGTTCAGGGATTTCTTTTTCTACCCCTATTATTAACGAATTTTTCTCATTTCTGTCTCTTGAGAAATCAACATTTTTAAATTCATATTTTCCAAGATTATAATCCGTCATATCTAAAAACCTTAATCCGTCTGTTTCAAATTTTTTCCAGTCCTGCGAAGCGGATTGAACTATTTCAGGATCAATTTTGGCGTAAAAAGCTACAAAGGCGTGGGGCTCTGATTCACCTTTAGTAAAAATAATTTTGTCGTAGTTGTCATAACCTTTGGTTGTTATATCGACAACCTCTTTATAACCTTGTTTTAATCCGCCTAATTGTTTATTGAATGTATGGAATAAATAATTATCAATTCGCCAGAGGATCGAGATGCTGATAATTAAAGTAACTAGCATTAACATTATTCTTCTTGATTTGGAGTTTTTTAATAGTTCATAAATATAATACAAACCAACTGAGGAGATTACTGTGAATGCCGGAAGAATGGCTTGAGCGCGGCCGGCATGCATGTAATCTTGGGTAAGAGCGGCGGGGATTGGTGCTATTAGGACCCAGCTGAAAATTACTGCACCGGCTTTTGATTTATTGCGGAGCAGATACCATAACCCCAGAAGGACAAGAGGTAGTTGCCAGATATAAAGAAGTCCCATCGAGGGAAAATTCAAGATTGATCCGTCACTTCGGTGAGGGCCGAAAAGGAATGGAATAGAAAAATAACCCAGGTAATTGTCAGTGATTTTTGAGGTAACAAATTGGAATTTATTATGCACAACCCGGTTAAAAAGATTTGGAAGTCCATCATTGTATTGGTTTTTTCGTAAATCAGAAAGATTTTCTTCTTTTGAAATTGATTGATCCGCAGCGCGCCTTGAAGCACCAGAGAATATAAAACCATACCCTAAAATCAGAACAAAAATCATGATAAATACTGACGCTGCTATGAGGCTGGATTTTTTCACCGCTTTAAGTTCATTTCTGAAAATTATAATTAAACAGACTACTATTAGCGGAACTAACAGTTTGAAAGAGTGATATGACATGCCAGCAAGCCCAAGACTGATGACTGATAGAGACATGAGGCTGGATTTTTCAAGGCCTTTTATGAAGAGCCAGATTCCTAGAATAAAGAACATTAAGCCGACATTTGATTCCCAGCCTAATCTTGAGTAATAAATATGCCAGGGAGAGATGGCTATAAAAAAACTTGCCAGAAGAGCTAACTTACGGTTTTTGAATAAATCCCGTACCAATAGATACGTCATTATGACTGTTAGAATTCCGGCTATTGCAGAAGGTAACCTAACTGCAAATTCTGTCAGGCCAAAAAGGGCAATCGAGGGCACCAGGAGATACATGTAGACCGGGGGTTTATAATCACCAAAGCCTCTGGGGTTAATTGGGAGAAAATCACCCCATTCGTCTTTTCCTGTTTTTAATATTGAGTAAGCTGAGTACCCTTGGCCTGCTTCATCAATAGTGATGCCTGTAGGGAATTGATCAAGAAAAGGGATTCTTAATAGTGAGGCGAGAATTATTATTAAAATCAACTTTAGAGAAACTTTTTTCATACTGATTTAGGTACTTTGCTCGATATTATATAGAACGCCGGAGTTCCGGTTTTGTAATAAATGATGTCGAGAAGCTTTTGATTAGGGGTGAATTTTCTGGTTACATTTCCTGGAGTTTCTTCATTAAGTTGTTCTGAGGAAATTATCAGTAAGTAGTTCTTGTCTACCAGATTTATATTAAAAATATTTTCCCAATCTCTTGATTTAGGTTTTAGCATGATGACGTTGTCGACTTTATCGGCGTCAAAATCAATGAATCTGGTATTTATACTTTTTATTTCAGATTGAAACCTGGCGGGATCGTATTTTGATATGAAAAGGTAATGCATTAATGATGAGTCGCCTTTGTCATCGATTACTACATATTCATAGTTTCCTTTTTCCTCAATCGCTTTAGTGATTGCTTCTTTAAAACCGTACTGGAAAGCTCTGACACTTTCTATTTTATAGGTACCAAAGTAAAAATTCAGGAAACCCACGACGCTTACAACCCAAACCAGAGTTATGAAAATTGTAAAAACTTTGTTTATTTTGCCTGATAGGATAGACAGAAGATATTTGGCGCCAAGTGCTGAACTTATTGTGAGGGCCGGGAATAATAAGAATAGTCGCGTAGCGTGGTTTCCCCCATCCCTGGTTACAACGGCTGCAATGGGCGCTGTCACTATCCAAATAAGCAAGAATAGAGATACTTTATCCAGAGGTGCATCTGATTTGTTGCGTTTTTTAAGATTAATCAAGATGAAGGCCAACCCCAAAAGGATGGTCATTATCTCAAAACGGTAAAACTCACCAAAAGCTGATGTTGAATGTCTTAGATTTTGATCCCCTCTTAAGAATAGGAAGTTGGTTGAGAAAACTTTCAGATAGTTCTGGATAACCCTATCCAGCTGCAGTGAAGGCTTGTTATAGATTAATTTATCCAAAAACCTGGGTGATTCACCAGGAAGAGTTTCATTATCGTATGAGCTGCTGGAACGATGCCTTAGATAGTCAACTTGTGAGGCGTTTTGTGGGTCGGTGAAAATAGAGATTTCTGCAAAACGCTGTCCTCCATTTAGAAATACAGTGCCATATAAGCTGGCGAGGTACGAGGTTGTTAAAATTATTACTGCTGCTATAAGAGGGCGACTAATGGAAAGTTTGCGGAAATAAATTATTGCGAGTGACAGAATAACAATTGGTACAAATAATTTGGTCGTGTTGTAGGTGAATAGACTCAGAGAAAATAAAATAGCTGATAATATTAGCCATTTGGGTTTTACCAGTCCTTTGAAAAAGCAGATTAGCCCTCCCAAGAAAAATACCAGCATGGCGATTGCTTCGAAGGCCATACGGCTGTATTGGATATTCCAGGGGACAAATGCTGTTAAGAGGGCGGCAATTAAAGAAGTTTTCTTATCCTTGAATAGTTGGTAGGTTAGTAGATACATCAGGAGAACTGTCAGAGTTCCGAGAATTGCAGAGGGTAATCTTACAGCTATGGGAGTTAGTCCAAAAACTGCCACGAAGGGAATTGTCAGATATATTAATACTGGTGCTCTGAAATCTGCAAAAGAATGAACCGTCAGAAAAGGAGTGTTCCCAAAATAATCTTTTCCGGTTTTTAAAATTGAGTAGGCCTGATAGCCGACATCCATCTCGTCCCAATAAAGACCAGGGGGGACAGAATCGATGTCCCAAACGCGTACTATAAAACTGAAGGTTAGCAGCAATATCAGTAAGCCTGTGTAGAAACTCTTCATATTCTTATTGTATTGGAAATAGTTGCGATACAAAAGGAGTAAGCCTAGTTCTTGACTATTACATAAAAAATAGGCTCATTTAGGGGATTTCTAATAGTTTTTAAAACAGAGATGCCTGATGGTGGGGTTTTTGACCAGTCCCAGTCTCCAGCTACTTCGTCGCGGGCTGAGACCATATAAAGTGTGTTAGCGGGTAACGAATCTACAAGAGGCTTACTAGCTGAGCCAAAGAAATATTTTTCTCCAAATTTAAAACCCTCGAAGCCTGGAAAAATTTCATGTTTTTGCATGGTTTCCTGATAGCTTGCCTGAAAATCAGCTGGGTTAATTTTATTCCAAAATAAAAATCTTATTAAGGAGGGCTCGTAGGTGTTATTAAAACCTACTATTTTATAATTATTCTCCTGAGATTTCATATAGAGCATTGTTTCTTTGAATCCAACATGCCACCAGCGCCATGATTCAGGAGCGTAATGAATGTAGTATCTGTGCAGGTAGAAAGTAACATTAAAAACGAATAGTACTATAACAAATGCGGCTAAAAGCCTGACATAAATACTTTTGAAGTTCTCTATAATCCAATCACCACCAATTGCAGAGAGAATAATTACAGGCGGTAATAATATGAAGAGTCTGGTCGCGTGAAAGCCCCCGTCGTTTGTGAGGCTGGCAGGTATTGGCGCTATTATCAACCAACCGAATATGAGAGCTGATTTTTTTGCATCAAGTTTGATTAGAGCGAACATTCCAAGTAATAATAAAATCGCTTCAAAATAGTATTCCTGCCCCATTTCGTGAATTGAATGACGGAAATTAATGTCACCTTGTGAGAAAAGAAATGACGGGGAAAGAGATTTGAAATAATTGGTTATAAAAACCTGTGCAAAAATTAATGGTTTGTTGTAAAAAATTGCTTCGAACTGAGGATTGGCTTTTTGGATTTGGCCCTCCGGGCTATAGAATTCCTGACCTTTGCGGGACAGATTTATTTTATCGATTAGAACAGAGTCCTGGAAAATACTGATTAAAGTGAAGCGCTCTTTTGCTTCACCGGTGTAGAGAGACGTAACCACCGGGATCAGGATTATTGCAGCTGTTATAGCAAGAGAAGCCAGTATTAGTTTTTTGATTTTGAAAATTTGTCTCCAGTAAATAATAAGGAACAAGAGACAAAGAAGCGGTAGAAAAGCGACAGCTGTTGAGTAAATATAGATACTAGAAACCAGAAGAATAGCTGATAAAAATAAGTAGCGAGTTTTATTCAGACCTTGTAAGAAACAATAGATTCCGAGGACTATAAAGCTTAGAAGCATAGTGACCTCAAAGGAGGCACGGGAATATTGTAAGTGCCATGGGGAGATTGAGATTAAGAACATGGCAATTAGTGCGATGCGGGTATCAAATAATTTTCTGGTGAGGAGAAAAATGCCAATTATTGAAACTATTCCCCAAAAGACCGCGGGTAGTCGAACCCCCCATTCATTTAATCCAAAGATTCCTACAAAAGGCACTGCTGAATAAATATACAGAGGGGTTCGGAATTCTGAAAGTGAGCGGATGTAAAAGGGCATAAATCTGCCTGTTAAATCTCTACCTGTTTCCCAAAGCGAATACGCCTGGTAACCCACATCAACTTCGTCTCCAAAAAGAGCTGGAGGTACGCTGTCTAATTTAAACAGACGCAACGAAATTGCCAAAGAAAGAATTAACAGGAAAATAGCAAGATTAGTTTTTTTCATCGCCTTTTAATTTAAACATAAAATAGTAGTAGTTATATAGAAT
>CAYNRM010000033.1:0-11992 GCA_964399555.1 uncultured Gammaproteobacteria bacterium
ACATACTTGTATCCAAGCTTAATTGCTTCCTGGATTATTTCCTCCAGAGTTCCGGTCCCGTAATCATGGGAAGAGTCGATTGGGAAATTTGAGTGGAGGTGGAAGTCGCCTTTTATTTCTTTAAACTCCACTAGTTTTGGCAAGGTCTTTTTTATAGCTGCTTCAATTTCACCGGTATCTTCGCGGATTTCGGGAGGTGGGGTTTGCATGTCCAGCATTTTGTAGAGATCATCTTCGGTTTTGGCGGGAATTATTTCTCCAGTTTCGACTTTCTTAACTCCATGTTCACTTAGAGATAATCCTTTCTCTTGCGCCAGAGTACGCAAATGGACGTTGTGATGTTTTGAGCCTGTGAAATGCTGGAGAAGAGCCCCGTAGGTTTCTGGTTTACCTACCAGGAGATCGACATGAAGTCCGGAATGCAAAACGACTATGGCTTTATTTTCTCCTTTGCCCTGGACTTCGATGATTCCCGGCATTTTAAGAAAGTGTTCAATTGTTTCTTTAGGGTTTTTTGAGACTGCTGCAAAATCCAGATCACCGATGGTGACTACCTGGCGCCTTAAGCTACCCAAAGGACTAGCGTCAACGACGTTTTTGTCAGACTTAATATATTCAAGGATTTTTTCAGCTTGGGCATAGGCGTATGGAAGAAGCATTCGTTTTTCGCGGCCGGAGGTTTCTGAAAGTCCGCGCCTGATTTTTTCAACGGTTTTTTCCCCTACTCCGGCATTTACCAATTCACCAGATTGCACTTTTTCTTCTAGATCTTTTAGGCTTTCAATGCCTTTGCCAGCAAGGTCGACTGCTGTTGCCGGGCCGATGCCAGGAATCTTGATTAGATCGTATATAACTGCCGGGTGTTTACTTAAAATGGTTTCGAAGTGTTTGACTTCGCCGGTTTTGAAGTATTCGTCTAAATAGCCTTGGATACTTTTTCCTACTCCCGGGATATCAGAAAGCTTACCTTCCTGCCAGAGGTCTTTTATTTCAGCTGTGGAATGCTCGATAGCATCAGCAGCGCTATTATAGGCACGGATTTCGAAGAAATTGTCTTTGGAGAGAGTTTTTGAGGCAGCTACACTTTTCAGCAAATCTGAAATGTGAGCGTTTGAGCTTTTCATACCGATAATATAGCAATAACAAACCTAATTAACTACAATTAAAATATGCTAATTCGAGGCTTAATGGCGCTGATTATTCTACTTGCCTCAGGTTTAGTTTTGGTTATTGTTGGCAAAATTGTCTGGATAAATTTAACCCCGGGTCAATATGTAAAGTACGGGTGCTGTGGGTATGGGTATTTGACTGAGGAGCAATTTCAGGCGGAGAGGAAGAAGATTAATATTTGTCCGGGGATTGAGTGCGATATTGAGCAGGGTTTAGGCTATAAATCACACACCTTGTTCAACAGAATAGATCTTAATAAATGAGTAAATTGAATTCTGTTTAAGTTACTGATAGAATACTCAAGCTAAATTACGCGAGAGCGTAGATAGTAAAGTTTGAGGCCGTAGCTCAGTTGGTTAGAGCGCCTCCCTGTCACGGAGGAGGTCGCGGGTTCGAGTCCCGTCGGTCTCGCAGATTTGAAAAATACCCGCTTAAGGCGGGGTTTTTCGAACTGAATAATATCAATATTCAATTAGTAACACAGTCCCATAGTTGTTTTCATTCACAGATTTAGCTATACTTAGTGAAATGATGAGAGATATTTCTGAACCGCGAGTAACCTTAGTCGTTCTGGGAGGTGGGTTTAAAACTCCGGAAGAGCGCGAGCATACCGCTCATCGCAGTAACATGGCTCTGTCTAAAACCTCTAAGCTTCGAGCGTTGGCAACTGTTGAAAGATTAAAAACGGGCGATGTAGATCTTGTAGTCTTCGCTGGTGGTTATACCGGCGGCAAAGACTTACCCTCTGAGGCAAGTGAAATGAAGCGATACGCATCTCTGCACTCCAGAGGGGCAGCTCGCACAATATTAAGTAACGCCCGAACTGAGGAAACGTCTAAAGATACGTCTGAGAATGCTGAATTAGCCGCTCCACATCTACTAGGAAAAGTAGAAGTTTTATCAAACCTGGGTCATTCTCTCAGAGGGGCAAGACTTTTTAAGGCTTTCGGGGTTTCTGATGTTATACCAATTCACGCAGAGAAGTTGTTGTGGGAGAGATCCAAACGTTATCGCAGACCAGATACATTCTTGAATGTAGCAACAGTAAAGGCCCTTGCTGTCGAGGTTATTGCTAACTGCCTTTTGTTGATAGACCGTAAAGGAATACTGTTAAGATCTATGACGAGAAGTAGAGGTGAAAGTTAGCTAGCTTCTCAGTAGTAACTCATATTGCTATAGTTTGATATAGTTGACAACATGGCTGTGCTTGGTGTAAAAATCAACCTACGCTGCCACACGTTCGAAGAGAAGAAAAAATTAAGGAATTAAAAGATGGCAACCAAGAAATCAAAAACTAAATCAGCGAAAAGAACAACTTCCAGAGTATCTGCTGCTGAAAGCAAAGTTACTGTAGATAGAGGAGAAAGAAACGTAACTTCCAGATCCGATAAAAAATCCAACGAGAACTTCTTAGATAGAATCCAAAACGATTTAGAGAAAAATCAGTCTTACCTCAATTTAATTTTAGGAGCTTTGATTGTGATTGTATTGGGAGTGTTGGTATTTAACTATTTTAATAAACCTGAGGACGAAGAGGGAATTGTTACTCCAGTTGCAGAACAAATGACCGATGAGAATGGTGATGTTACTAAAGAAAATCTACCTGGAAAATACACAGTAAAAGAAGGTGATACATTATTTACAGTCGCAGCCAGCTATTATGGCGACGGCAATAAATATCCTGAGATAGTTAAAGAGAACTCTTTAACTTCTGAAAGTATCGAAGTTGGACAGGAATTAACTATTCCGGAATTAGAAGTTGATCCTATGGCAAGCCCAGACGCCAGTGGAAGCGCCAGCCCAAGCCCTTCAGATTCAGCCTCACCTTCTCCAAGTGCAGAAGCTATGGCATCACCGGAAGCTAGTGCTACCCCAATCGCGCAAGCAAGCACAACACCTGTTATGTCAGATTCAGGAACTGGTGGAGCTATGAACCAGACTACTTGGGGAGCTGAGATAAAAGAAGACACCTACACAGTTCAAGCTGATGACTGGTTGTCAAAGATCGCAGGACGTGCTTATGGAGATATGACTAAGTTTGACGCAATTGCTAAAGCCAACAATATCTCAAATCCTGATACAATTGAAGTTGGAACTGTGTTAAAGATCCCAAGAAACTAGCACTCTTCTTAAGTTGATGATTAAAACTCCTCTGCCAAGAAATCTTTTGTTTGTTATCGCTTTTTTTGCATTCATCACTTTAATTTTAGGTTTTACATATTTACCCAATTTAATCGAAAAAAGTTTTTTAAAGGCGCCGCCCCCTTTTAAGAAACTGAGCGAGAGTGAATCGCGCCCAAGTACTGCTTCCGGGAAAATTAAATATCCTCATGACTATACGTTTGTGCTGCTTGGGGATTCGATGACTGAAGTTTTGGGGAATAGCGATGAACTCAAGGGGTATCTAAATCAAACTTATCCGGATAAAACGTTAGAGGTTTTGAATTATGGGTATGGAGCGACTAGTGTTTTGTCGGCGAAAGAGAGGTATTTAACTACGACTTATCATTCAGGAAGGGATTTTGCGCCGATTAAAGATATAGATTTTGATTATTTGTTCCTAGAATCATTTGGGCATAATCCACTTTCAGAGTTTAATGAAGGAGGTTTAGCTAAGCAAACTGCGGTTTTGGATGAGTTTATGGAGTTAGTTGCGACGACTTCCGGGAAGGAGAAAGTTATATTCGTGGCGACTATCGGGACGAATAAGAAGACTTATGCTAAAAATACGCAGGAGTTGAGTGACGAGGTACGTAAGGAATGGGCTTTGGAGAGGGATGCATATATCAAGAATCATATTGAGTATGCGAAGTTGCACGGGATTCCGGTTATAGACGCTTATACGCCGTCTTTGGATTATTCTGGTAATGCGAAGCAGTTTTTAGTGAGGGATGATGATTATCTTCATCCAAGCCCAAGTGGGGTGTTGTTTATTAGTAAAAAGATTGCAGAGTTTCTGGCACAAAAAAATTTTATCAGGTAAGAATTATTAGAAAAGCGCTGCTTCAATTCTAAATCGTAAGTCATCTTTTATCGTTCCCCCATAGATTTTCATATAATCTCCCCATTTCTTTTTTTCACCTACAGTAAGAGTAGATAAAGTTTTAATTACTAATCCTTCAAAAAAAGTGCCTTCCATAGCAGATAAATGCCATGTTTGCCTTGGGGCGTATAGATTAGTGACAGTTTCAGGATTGTCTAACTCAAATCTTGTTATCAAATAGCGATTTAATGATTGACCGACTGTTGTAAGTTTTAAAGCAAAAGAACCATCTTCTCTTTCAACCCCTATCCCAGTGAGCAATCCGTTAAGCAATCCGTTACGCGAACTGTAATACTCTCTCGCCCGTAACTCTAGAGTTATATTTGATCCTGAAGACACAAAAAACATATGAGGCCCGTGATCCTGACTAATATTCAACATGTTCCGCTGGGAGTTAGGATCTTGCCATAAAAGCCCGTTAGGCTCTGCTTTAGCAATCATTTTTTTAACGACGTCTTCGGGTATTTTTACAAATGTGCCTGCTTCAACGGCCTTGAGAATTTCAGTTTTATGTGGATCGGCATTCTCCTCTTTTTCTGATTCTTGTTCACCTTTGGATTGCTTAGTTGCAGGCTCTTGCACTTGTTGTGGCTTAACTTCAGGTTCGGGTTCAGGCTGAGAGCTTAAAGCAGCATTGATGCTGAATTTTGCCGAACCTGGTAATTTGCCGTCGTACTCAGTTACAAATTTTCTCCATGCTGCAGCGAGTTTAGGATCTTCGCTATCCCTCAAAGTAGAATCCATTAGAATATCGGCCATTATTTGACCTTCTAAATTATCAACTGGCCAGGCTCTTGTCGGAAGAAAAATATTTCTGGTTTTATCTAACTCTCCTACATCAACCTCTTTAATAACATCTTTATCAGATTCTTCAAGCGCGAGTAATGTAAGCTCCATATTCCCTCTACTATCTTCTCTGCCTATTCCGATAATATTTCCTGCTAATGTTTTAGGTGTAGAGAGCTTTACACCCACTCTATTATCTTCTTGTATTACAGTTGCAGTTAATATCCCTTCACTACCAGCACCAACTCCATTATTCACAGCATCACCCATTACGGTTTTATGTGGGTCACTCCCTCTGGGGTAAAGCGAAGGATAAGACCCGTACTTTTTATAGTGTCTTTCATCTTTTTGGTACTCGAGATGCCATTCCCATTTTAAATCATTAATAGTTTTTGTTGTGGTATACAACATTGGTTCGGAGAGCCTAAGCTCCAACACGGATGTTGTTTTGAGCTTTGCAATGAGAAGTTTTTGAGGTATTTTTCTTAGAACTCCACTTCTGACAGCGGCTGTGATTAAGTCCTTATGGGGGTTTTCGGATTCATCAAGCTCAACTGGATCTTTATCTATCGTAGTTTTTGGTTTTTCTGGCTCTTGAGGTGGTGTTGGAATAAATATTGGTACAGTCACTACCTCTATTTGAGGAATTGGCTCATCCTTTGGCTTGGCTTTAAGATCAGCAAGTTCTGATTTTAAATAATCTACTTGGCCTCGTAAATGTCTGGTTGTTTCGGCTCGATGTATTCCATCACTTAATATAAAGCCTGCTAAAGAAGCTACTCTTTCCCTTAACCTTGCTGTTTCGGGGTCTGTGATTCGTTGAGCTTGTGGTGTGATTATGTCCGATCTATTAGTAGATAGCGCTCTAGAGATTGCAGAACCAGCGGCACCGGCTGCAGTCATTCTTGACGCGTGTTGAAACGCCCTCTCACCCATTTCTCTAAATTGTTGCGCTTTTCGCTCTGCGTATTCAAATTCCCCTGCACTCATAGGCGAATTATACCACCCTATAGCAAGAATTTGTGCTAAATATAAGATTATGAGTGCTATAATAGCCTCAACATTGCGGTGGTAGTTCAGTGGTAGAATGTCTCCTTCCCAAGGAGAAGGTCGCCGGTTCGAACCCGGTTCACCGCTCCTAACGAGACACCCCCTGCATTAGTGTCCCGAATAGCCTGATATATCGAACTAATCGAGCGATTCAAAATTACTTTTATTTTTGATTAATTGGTGCCTAAAACCCAAAATGGTTGACGGGGCCCGAACCCAAAATTAAACCCAAGTTTTGCAACCTGAAAATTTATACTGATTATAATAATTTATTTTTTAATGAATGTGGATTCTTTGATTATTCCTGTACTAGTATCAACATCTACTGCAAACATGCTCCCGTCTGCAGGTTGTATGTCTAAAACGAAGGTAGATTCACTTGAACCTAATCCCAGTGCATATCCGATCCTTCCCGACCCTTTTAAAC
The DNA here is from genome assembly GCA_964399555.1 of uncultured Gammaproteobacteria bacterium. Lineage (GTDB taxonomy): Bacteria > Patescibacteriota > Microgenomatia > Daviesbacterales > UBA10151 > JACPKO01. The sequence continues at coordinate 6,477 of CAYNRM010000033.1, forward strand.
CCAGCTTGCGCAGATTATTCAGTATCGCATCATAGTTTAGTTCAATTACATCAGGAGTAACTATTTCACCGTTTATTTTTTTAATTGAAATGGTTTGTTTATCACCGAGAATATTGGTTGATACTAAATGTTGCGAGTGCTTTTCTATCTCCCCATCATTACAAAATACAGAGTTTTTTCCACTGGACTCGTCTAATACCGAGATGCATTTCTTCAATAGACTGGAAGAATTAGCATTTAGATTAATTTTATAAATACTTCTTCCACCTCCCAATCCCTGTGTACCACCCTCGCATTGATAATATAGGATTTTATCTTTTGTAAGTAGTAGCGGAGAGGTACAACCAAAATAGGCAAGACGTTCATTGATTGAAGAAATTCTAGTAAAGGTGCCATCTTTATTTGCGATGCCAAAGTTCTCTTTACTACCAGTACCTCCCCCACCACCACCCGTTTTGTATCTTAGTAATTGATATCCTTCAGTCGTTTCGCATGAAGTAACTTCGTCGATCTGGCGAGATATTGATCCCGGAGTTGTTGGATCTATAGTTTTAACAGCTTCTTTAATTAGTTTGAGTATTTTAGAATCAGTCGATATCTGAGGTTTTTTAGAGGTGTCTGCACCTTCTGGAGAATATGTACAAGAATCATATGGCGAAGTACAGGTAAGATTTGGTGAACATTTCATTCCCAAAAGCTCAGATTCTTTAATAGAAGTTATTTCCAAAGGATAGGGTTCAGACTCAAAAAATTTCTGATCCTTATCAAATTGTTTACTTATAAAATCTACATCTGTTTTAGATTTTGGTAATTCCAAATTCGATTTACCAGGCGGTTGAGTTTTGACCTGAGCGGACTGCTTCTTATCTGATTCGTAATAATAAACTCCACCAGTAATAGCCAGAATAGACAGTATTACAACTATAAGGATAAGAGGAATAAATCCTTTTTGATTCAGCATTAATTTAACTATTACACCTTCCCATTTTATTTCAAGATCCTTTGATTTATTCCAAAGTCATCACTTTCAAATAATTGATACGACTTCAACAGCTTGCTAAATTCAATAATGATGCGGTTAAGTAGGGGTTCGAAATAAGCAAAGCTTGTGACTTCGTCTAAATTTGCGTCACCCGCTCCTGACGAGGCGCTATGCCCCGAAAAGTCCCGAATGCATTGATATAACAAACTAATTAATCTATTCAAATAAGCAAATCTCCTGCATTACAGTAAAACATCATTTGCACTCCCCTATAACAATTAGCTTCAAACCAAACCTTGACATATTTCTGATATTCTGATATTCTGAAAATATAAGCGAGCTTGAAATTCTCGTTTTACTCAAATTATGAAAGTAGTAAGTATTATTCGCGACCGAGGTCAGTTAACAATCCCTGACTCTATTAGAAGATTGGTAGGTTGGGTTAACCCTATGTCAGCTATTTCAATTTCTGTTATAGGTCCTGAGGAGATCATTATTAAGCCTCATAAGCATGATTATGATAAAGCTAGGATTTGGGAATTATTAAGAAAATCCCGAGCAATAAAAGGTAAAGGCCAAGGAAGTGCTGCTGAATTTATAGAAACGGACAGACAAACCCATTAAAGCCAGATGAAAACTCTAGTAATTGACTCTTCAGTTATCGTCAAATGGTTAAATGATAATAATGAAAAAAATATAGAAGAAGCAGATATAATTTTAGCAGAGGCAATTGCAGGACAAGTTGAGATTTTTGCTCCCGAATTAGCTAAATACGAAATTGGTAATGTATTACTACTAAAGAAAAAACTAACCCCGAAAGAAGTTGAGGTCACCATTCAGGCATTATATTCTTATCCTATCCAATTTATACCAGAGACGGAAGAATTAGGAAAAGATACTTTTAAAATTGCTTTTGACTCAGGAGTGACCTACTATGACGCAGCTTTTATTTCTTTAGCCAAACAACTGGATGCTACTCTCATTACCGAAAATATAAAACATCAGGGAAAAGCAGCCGAGGTTAAAGTTCTAGCCTTATCTGATTACTCAACAACTTCCGTATAATATATTTCTCTTGGATTCACCCACTAAATAGCCCAAACATAGTATCCTTAGAGTGAAGAAAGTACTTCGAGCGATATTATTAGCGATGGCTCGTAGCTTATGAATAAAACAAAGACTCTTAAGAATGTTCAAATGATAAATATTCTGAGTTATAATATTCTTCTTTCTAAATATTCAGAAAAGATTATTAATAATTGTGTTGATTTTGCAAAAGATGGAGTCATGGTTTTCTGTTTGCAGGAAGTGGTTAAATATCCAAAAAAAGATTTTATTATTGATACTCTTTTAAACGCACTGGGGAAAGACTGGAGAGTAACCTATCATCTTGGTGACGAAAAATCTTCTTTAAATTCTGGCACATGTATCATTTGGAATAGAAGATTTATAACTTTAAGAACAAGTAAGAAAATACTGCTACCCAAAATCACCCAGTTATCAATTCATGAAATCATCTTAAATAAGCTCCTCGGGTTTAAGGGGATTCCAGTACATAGACGGGCAATTGCGGGACTGTTTGAGTATCAAGGTTCAGAAATCGTTATTGCGAGCATTCACTTGGATAATGTTGGCGGAACAAAACACCGCTTGAAGCAATTGGAATATTTTATTGAGAATCTTAAAGAAGAACAGCAAGTTAAATATAAAATTTTATGTGGGGATTTTAATAGTTATGATGTGTTAAAAACCGGATATGAAAAACAGGCCTTCAGACAAACTTTAGGGGAAGAGTTTGAGGATGCTGCCAAAAATGTTTCATGGACAGTAGACCTTGCTGACCTTGATACTCCGGAAAGATTCCCATATTTTGTTATGCTAATCAAAGCTCTCAAAATTCATTTTAGGAGAAAGCTAGATTATATTTGGATCAATAATCTCAAGATAATCGATTGTAGAAAAGTGAATGTTTCGGGATCAGATCATTATCCAGTTATTGCCAAACTAAAAATGCTTGATATTTAGGCTCCCAGACTAAGATTCGACCCTCGTCGCGAATTGCTCTTCTTCCCAAGTTCTAGCCATTCGGCATAATCTTTTTAGGTTGTAATTCCATTCCTCATTCGTGTCTTTAATTGCTTTAATTTCCGGTTTTGGGTTTGTAGTTTCAAACTCCCACTATCTAAAACTCAATCTCATGAACTTTTAGAACTTTTCCAAGCTCTTATACCTTTTCACAGTCTGATACTAAATATGCTTGCATTAGCTTCGAGAAATCTATTATGATGCAGTCGAGTAGGGGTTCGAAAAAATGCGTCACCCCTCCTAGCTGATAGCTATAAAAATATGCAAAAGTTTTCTTTGTTTCTCATTAAATACAAATTTAGTCTAGGTTTTATTGCATTGGCTCTTCTTTTTCCGATGGTCATTCTGCCTGTTTTTACCAGTGGCATACAGATACCTAGCGATATAGCGATTATACTTTTGTTCAATCTCATACTGATTTTGGTGTTAGGAAGAAAAATTGAGCTGAAAGAGGTTAGCAAATTTATTCTTATCGTCTTAACAACCGGATTAAGTACTCTGTCCCCACTTATTTTAATGGCTCTGCTTGTACTTTCTCCAGTCCAACAGGGGCATGATAAAGTCATGTATGAAGTTTGCTTACCAGAGCTTAGAAAGTACTATAAAATCAGTGAACAGGAGTCATTCCCTTACGATATAGTTGATAAAGATGGTAATGCTAAGTGGTGGTTTCAGCATCTTGAATGTGAAGATAACGTAGCAGAGGGCAAAGGTCCTATTTTTTCTGACGATCCGGTTGATTTCAAACCGAGTGATTAAAGATATTTTGATTTTAGCTTGCGAGCTTCTATGTTTGTCATTTTAGTATTAGTTGATAAAATACCACTTGTGCCAGCGTGGCTCAGTGGTAGAGCGAGTCTTTCGTAAAGATTAGGTCGTGGGTCCGATTCCCACCGTTGGCTCAGATCATATATAATAGATTCAGCCTATGCGTAAAACTTACCGCTCTTCAGCTTATAAACCCCGATCTTTGAGACATTCTGAGTCTAAGGCTAAGCGGAATTTGATTTTGACGATTGTGGGGATTCTTGTTGCCTGTTACTTACTTTTTACATGGGGGTTACCTTTTATTATTGGGCATTTGAGTTTTTTGAATAAGAATAAAAGTGTGATTCCGGCGGAAAGTTTGAAGATTGATGAAGCGATTGCCCCTCCGGTTTTATATATTCCTTATGAGGCGACTAATAGCGCTTCCCTTTCGTTCTCAGGATATGCAGCTCCTCTTTCTAAAGTTGAGATTTATATTGATGATGAAGTTAAATCGCAAACTGATACTGACAGCGAGGGGAAGTTTACGACCGGTCAGATAGCGCTTAATTTGGGGACAAATAACATTCATGCCGTTACAATTAATGATTCGGAGAAGAAAAGTTTGCCTTCTAAAAATATCAGGCTGTATTTTAGTAGCGAGAAACCTTTGCTTGAGATTAGTGAACCTGGGGACGGTACAGAAATAAAGGGTGGTGATAAGAAAGTTAAAGTGGCGGGGAAAACTGATGTTAATAATTCAATTACTGTTAATGGATCAACAGTAATTGTTGATGGGGAAGGAAATTTTCAAACAGTTCAAGTTTTAAATGATGGGGACAACACAATTAATGTGGTTGCTTCAAACAGTTTTGGGAATAATAATCAAATGCAAAGACTAGTTAAGTATATTTCTCAAGAACCTTCACCCTCTCCAAGTCCGTAGTAAACTCCAAGAAGAGAAAACCAAAGAAACATAATTGGTGTGAAAAACAAGCTGTTTATGAAGAAGCTGTTGGCGATAAGTCCGACGGTGATACTTAACAGCGGCAAACTTAAGCGATTGCTTTTCATATTTGAAGAAATGGAATTATCTTCTTTGTACCATTTACTTAACCCAGGAAGTTTATAGACAATTTTTAGTAATTTTACAGGTTGGAATTTAAGACCATAAAAAAATTTAGTGTTAGAGAATGCTGAGGATACCAGATCAGTTAGTACTTTTATCAGAAATAAAACAAAGGCCATAAAACCAAACAGACCGGTTGTGGCAAGAACAAAGATTAAACTTGAGTCAATTCCGGATCCTGAATTCCCGCCGTTTGACGAAAATAATTTTACTAAATCCCGGTTTTGGGAATAACTTCTGATGTTATTGAAACCGACTCCCAGAATTGGGTTGTCCTGGAAAATTATTAAACCCTTATCCCACGATGAGAATCTTTCATTTGCGGATGCGTCAACGTTAAATGCGCCATCAATTCGGGAGTTAAATGCCGGGAAAATTAAATAGAGAACCAACACAAGTACTGAAAATCCGGCGAGAATTTTGCGATTTTTTACAGCAAGTATCATAAAAAGCGATACCACCAACATTAGATAAGCGCTTCTGGAGAAAGTTAAGATAATGGCGACGCCCGTTATTGTTGAGGCGAGAATTGTCCATTTATTTTCATTAAAAAAAGTCTTAAGAGTAATGAAT
>CAYNRM010000034.1:0-4499 GCA_964399555.1 uncultured Gammaproteobacteria bacterium
ATCAAGAGGTTTGAGTTCTATTTGTTTTGCATATTTTACTTCCAAGGCTTTCTGGATTAGCCAGTCGGCCAGTCTTGGATTTTTAGGCAGGAGGGAGCCGTGCATATAGCAGCCTATGGAGTTTTTGTAGAGGCAGCCTTCGGTTTGGTCTTCGCCGTTGTTGCCGAAGCCTTTTATAATTTTACCTAAAGGTTTTCCATCTTTTTTTAGAAAGGTTTTGCCTGAATGGTTTTCGAAACCAATAAGTTGGCGGATGGCGGATGGCGGATGGCTTATGGGATTTTCTTTTTTGCTATCTGCTATTTGCCATAAGCTATCAGCAACTTCCACTACGATATTCCCGATCATTCTGTCGTTAGAAGCTTTTGTGAAGGCGGGGAAGATTCCTACTCCTGCTAATTTATCGCCTTCGAATGGTTGATAGTACTCTCCCAGGAGTTGGTAACCGCCGCAGATTGACAGGAATGGAATGCCTCTGTCGGCTTCGGCTTTCAGGATGGTTGCCTTCTTTTTCAGATCTTTGGCGACATCATTTTGAGATTGGTCCTGGCCACCACCGAAGAAATACAGATCGCAATCGCCTTTTTTTATGTTGTCTCCGATTGTTAAGTTTTTGATTTCGACATCAATACCCCGCCACTGACAGCGTTTTTTTAGGCAAATTATGTTGCCGGTGTCGCCGTAGATATTCATTAGCTCTGGATATAAATAACCGATTATTAATTTCTGTTTTATCATATTTTTTCCGTGTCATCCTTGCGAATGCGAGGATCCAAGATGTGACCGTCAGGACGGTTCTTATTTATTGGATTCCCGCCTGCGCGGGAATGACAGTCTACTCTTTCCAATACTCCTTTTTTATCCCTTTAGCTACTAAGATCTTTTGCAGTTCTATTAAGGCGGTGTAGGTGGGTAATATAAAGAGTTTTCCCTCGGATTTAACTAAAGCTTTATCGAAGGCTTTTATTAAATCAGGCTCGACTGTTATTTCTTCGATATCTGCATATTTGAGCCTTAAAGCCATGTCGGCGGCTCTTGATCCAGAGGAGATGAATTTCGGCGTTACTCCCCTTTTCTTTAACATTTCGAACTCAGCGTCCCAGATCCAGGAGACGTCTGTACCATCAGCAAAATTGTCATTTAAGGCCAGAAATAGGGTGTCATTGGATGTTAGGTGAGGAAGGATAGTTTGGAGGACTTGGGTGGCGCCGACGGGGTTTTTGATTAAGAATATATTGCCTTCTTTGTCTCCGATTTTAAATTTTTCAAACCTGCCGAAGGAGGATTTGAAAGTTTTTAGGGAATCTTTAATAAATCTTGGGTCAATATTTAATAAATAGGCTAAGGTGAATGAGGCGAGGAAATTATAGGCATTGAAGACGCCCGGGAGGGGTAGTTGGAAATCCAAATGCGCACCATTGAATCCAATTTGAACCATTGTTTCCTCCAGAGTAGAACTATTTAAAATTTCAGCCTGGTAGTCAGGTTTTTCTGTGGTTTTGGTTTGGCCTTCACCAACGATTTGTGAGCCTTTAAGGCCGATTCTGATAATCCGGCCTTTGAAAGACTCCGCGGCTTTGTCGAGAGTTGAGTCGTCCTGGTTGATGATTAGGATTGTTTTATCGCTTAACTTTCCTAAGGTTTGTTTCCATTTTTGGATGACGTTGTCTACCTCGCCGTAGCGGTCAAGTTGGTCGCGGAAAGCATTTAAAAGGATGACTACATCGGGTTTTATTTTGGGGGCTACGGAGTTGAAGGCGAATTCATCAAGTTCCCAGACACCAAAATCATAGTCCAGATTCCCTATCAGGCTGGCGTGGCTTACTAAATAGGATGCTATGCCGCGCTCTAAATTGGAGCCTGAACTGTTACGGATTACCTTGTTGTCTGAGGATTTTAGAAAGTGGGAGATTAATTTGGCTGTGGTTGTTTTGCCGTTAGTTCCGGTTATGACAATATTTTTGGATTGGTGGTCTACTAATTTAGTAATTAAATCCGGTTCTACCTTTAGGGAATATAGTCCAGGAGCTGCGTAACCGCCGCCTAATTTTAATATTCTTGAAAGAGTGAAAATTGATTTTCCGAGGAGGATTGCGAGAACTGTCTTAAGCATGTGAAGATAATTATATCTTCAGAGGGGATTATTTCAAAACATCTAAGCTGTGTGAGTAGTCACTATTGGCAAGTAAAGTTTTAAGATTCTTAGTTTCAGGTAATTCACTCGAAGATTGAGCAACTTCGATATCATTTAACTCGACGTCTGTTGGATAGTTTTTAGCAAACTTTTCAATTTCGTTCATGAAGTAAACTACTTTCACTCCCCATGTTTGTGAAGAAGCATATTTTCTGTTCATGCTTAGAGGTTCTGTGTAGCCTTTATCGACATAGTTATCCTTTAAGCCCTTTGAGATTGTATTAATAGCTTCTTTCCAGCTTTTGAATTTAAGAACATTATCGCCATAGACTCCCCAACCCCAACCGTTATATGAAGTGTATAAAGGGTCGTGTCCGCCAGGAATTCTTTTACCAAATGTAGATTCAACACCAGATATAGATACAACAAGTTTCCAATCTAAACCATGTTTGTCGGCGGCATCAACGAAATCCTGAGCACTATTTTCCAAAGGAGAGTTATGTTTGGCTAAATATTCTTTGATGATTTGCGCACGTTTGTCGACAGGCTTGGCTTCAATTTCTATAACTTGAGTATTTGTAGAGTTGAAAATTTGGGCCTGTGCATTTTCTACAGGTATAAGTAAGGAAGTAGTCAAAAGTAACCCCGAAAGAATTTTTTGTAGTTTCATAATTTTGTTACCTTCACAAGTTATCTTGTAGAGGTAATTCCGAAATCCAGGGGTATGAATTCAAGAATATTTACAGAATGCGTATTGTATACTATAAGTCTTAGGAAGTCAAATTAAATACGGTTTGGCATGGATAATTATGAGCAAATTTGATATAGTTAGCAGATGGAAAAGAAAGAAGGCGCAAGCAGAGTTCTGTCACGCCGAGGATTTTTAAGAGAATCTTTAAAATTAACTTTAGGAATAGCAGTGGCCAGTTATCCCCGTACTGCTAATGCATACCCAGTAGATCCCGTTGAGGAAAAGAGGTGGGTTGGGGGGATATTGGGTGTCTTTGGGGGAGCTCTGGCAGGTTTTACCATGACATTTATGAGTAGTTCTGATGTTAAAGTAAGTAATGAAAATACTATTGTAGGTACTACAATAGGTGCTGTCTTTGGTGGAATTCTTGGTCACAACCATTCAAGCTAAATGAATTTATATTAGTCAGGAAGTAATCGGCTAGTTGTATTTGAGAAATCCTTCACTATGCTCAGGATGGCTGAGGCTATAAGTTTAGTAACGCCTCAGCCAGTTTTTCTGGGTCGTGGCGGAAGAGGTGTTCTTTGGGGGAGTATTTTGCTAAGGATGCTTTGATGATTTTGGCGTTTGGGGCGAGTTTTTTGCATTCTTCTTCGTCGACTTTGACTACTTTTTGGCCTTCTTTGGCGTAGAGTTCTTCGATTTCAGGGGTGATGGAGTTTTCGCTGGTTATTATGTAGTCGATTTTTTCACCATTTCCCAGATAGAAGATTAGCGATTTCAGGAAGTCGGAGGCTTTATAGGAGTCGGTCTCCCCTCTTTTGGTCATAAGATTCAATACGAAAACAATTTTGGCTTTGGAGGAGATTATGGCTTCAGCGACACCGTTGACTAAGAGATGCGGGAGGATGCTGGTGTAAAGGTCGCCTGGGGAGAGGATAATTTTGTCGGCTTGGGCAATCATCTCGAGAGCTTTAGGATTAACGTCGGCGGTAGAGTCGAAGTAGATTCTGGAGATCTGGTCTTTTTCGTTGAAATCAGCCTCTTCACCTCTGGTATCGATTAGAGTTTCGCCCTCTAAAATATTACCGTCGACTGTTTTGGCGTTTAGTTGAAGGTCGCTCAGAGAGATTGGGACGATTTGGCCTTTAACTCTAAATAAGGCTCTGGCTGCGTCTAAGCCACGGTCAGCGCCTTGATAGAGAAGTTGAAGTTGGGATTGAATTAAGTTGCCTAGAGCATGGCCTTTTAATGGACCCTCTGTATCTTTAAAGCGTTCGTTGAAGAGTTTTTGAGCAACTTGGCGTTGAGCATCATCTTCCATTAAGGCTAATAAACATTGTCTGGTGTCGCCGGAGGGTAAAACGCCCATTTCGACTCTTAGACGACCGGAGCTGCCTCCTGAATCCCAGGTGCCGGTTATAGCAGTTATGAGTTCAGGTTCATTACTATCCACCAGTCCGCGAAGTAAAGAGAAATGTCCGGTGCCACCGCCTAAAGTGACTATTTTTTGACTAGATTTGCTCATCTACTGTGTAAGATTACCACAATCAGGCAATGGTATGAAATATTGGTAAATTAAGGTAGAATTTGGGGACTTCGTCCTGGTGTTGTAACTGGTAGACAGGCTAGCCTCAGAAGTTAGTGCCAGCAATTACGTGATAGCTCAAAAAA
>CAYNRM010000034.1:4509-11895 GCA_964399555.1 uncultured Gammaproteobacteria bacterium
CAGATAGAGTTAAGAGAGTGTTGAGATTTAAAGGGAAGTCCACTTTTGAGCTTAAATTTTCCAAGGCTAACTCAATTATAATTTTGAGGAAATTTACTATTAAGACAAGTTAGTATGTCTTGAGAGAAAAAGATTTAAAATTATGGCTGCTTTGAGTATAATATCCGAACTTAGTAGTAAAGATAAATATGAGTTGTGATATGCGGATGTGGTGAAATGGTATACACGCAACCTTGAGGTGGTTGTGGGCGCAAGCTCGTGGAGGTTCAACTCCTCTCATCCGCACTAGAAGAGAGAGTCTGGTCGGAAAAGCCCTGAATAGATTGATATAATGGGCTAATCTTGGAATTGTACCCAGCATTATAGTTCCAGACGATCCCAGAGGGGTATATTGAACTCAATAGATTTACAATAAATCAAGCCTAAATGCTATTTATTGACATCATAAAAAGTCATGGCTATACTCACCGAGATGAATATTAAAAGACTATTTAAATCAAAATGATTCAATACAGGCGATAAAACACTTTTTGAAAAAAGTAAAACCGAAAGACGATAAAGAAGCAATTATTCAACAATTATGGGAATACATTTTAATTGGGAATATTAGGCACTTATTTACTTTATCTCACACACCTGAAGAACTTGTCTTTCTAAATTTATTACACCAAAGAAGCCTAAAATATAAGCCCAAGTTAATATATTTTGTTCCTTCTTATTTTGACACCAAAACACTTTTTGATTCGTATAATACTTTTACGACCATCGGATCAAACAAACAAATTGACAAAGGAGCAGAAGATAGGGATGTCACTATTTCCTGGAATATTTATTGGCTATTCTACCAGCAACTTGGTTTAACTAAAGCGTTTCATATTAATAGTGACATTCAGATAAGCGATATGAAGATTCGTGCAAATATACTTATTTGGCTTCCAAATGATCCGACATTTAAACTTGTTCTCCAATATAAACCTCAAGAAACAAAAATTAAGGCTTTATTAAAAGAAAAAGGGTATCAGTTAATGGAGATAGACCAAAATGAATTAATAAAAGATCCGATTAAGCAGGCTAACATCGTTTGGCAAAAAATAGGTCAAAAAAAATTGTCCTGAAGCTCGCTTCGCTCGCTAGAGATTCCAAAGGCCAAGAAAACAAAGATCCAAAAGGACCAAAGACTCAAGTGATCAAGTACCAAGTATCACCGCAACACGAAAGCCCAAGCCGTCAGACCGGCTGCCAGGAAAGACCCAATCGGCCCCGGCAGCACCACCGCCGTCAGAGCTGCCAACGAGCACACGGCTGGAGTCGCCACGATCGCGAAATTCAGTATTAGTCAATTCATAGCTATCAGTTTTACCCCAACCTTCTCTATTGGCAAGTAAATTCCAAGGTAAAGCATCCAGCATTTGCATATCAACACCTGAACGGCCTAATAAACCGGCATCTCTTAAAACATCTAATTTAACAGTTTCAATTTTAGTCTTAGCTCCATCCCAAGTAACATTAAATCTATCAGTTAAACCCATCTTTGTTGTTAAAGGAGACGAAGGATAGGTTTCTCCGTATTTAGGTTTTTGCATAGTTTCAACTGCTACCCACTGACCAGGAAGATTAGGAAAATCAATAGTGCCAGCTTTTACCCCGCTCCAAAACCATATACCTAAGTTTCGAGGAATATCATCATTTGCTTTATCGGAATCACTCATACCTTCATATCTGTGCCAATTAGGATATTTTTCTTCTAACCCTTTTAAATAAGCCTCTTCAGCACCAGTAACTCCCTCCTCTCTCAGACGAGCCCAGATCCCACCGGATCGAGTGATAGGTTCTATATCACTAGTTCCTAAATCCAGAGCTGGTATAAAACGTAATTCCATACCTAGCCGTTCGAGGTTTCTCTTTACCTCAGGGGTGACATACTCTGGTAAAGGTTTGACTTCAACAGAGGCTCCTAAAGTCTCATACCATTTAGACTTTTCAAAACGGATAAGATCCGAAGAGTCAATCACTTCTCCTACTTCCGGAGCTATCAGTGGGATTGTTATCTCAGGCATTGGATTAATTAACTCTCTTTCCAGTCCTCGCCTTTGGGAGGCATTTTGAGGAGGTATATACACCACTAGTCGCTTTATCTCTTCAATTCTTGCTCTATCTTCAGGAGATTGAAATCTATTTACAAAATAATACTGTAAAGCTTTTTGAAAAGTATCATTAATATCACCTTTATAAAAACGGCGGACGAATTGCATAACTCGGTTGAAATCTCGCTGAAACGCAAAATGTATCGGTTGAGACTCATCAGCACCAACGGTACGATCTTGTGTCAATTTTTCAACTCCCTCACCAAATTCAATATATTTTTCAATAATCTCTTGTATTCCCGGAATTTCTCGTAATTGTTCCTGCACTAATCCAGGTCCATTTTCTAGATAATCTGATTCAGGAATCTTAATATCATTGTCTATACCAATATATCCCAAGGCACGGGCTTTTTTTACTTCTTTAGGTAAATCATCAGGTAGATTGATCGGGACAAAACGAGTATATTGAGCCGGATCAAGTACTTCCCGATCGGTATTTTTATTTCCAGGTTGATTCTGAGCAACAATAAGACGAAATTCAGGATGGACGGGTACTACCTCTCCGTGATTATCCGTGAGCACTATTTGTTCCGTACCACGAAGAATACTGTCTAGTACTTGGTGTAATCCTGCTCGAACATCCCCGCGCATAAAATTATACTCATCTAGAAACAATATTCCTCCGTTCCTAACTGCCTGCATAACAGTTCCATCTTTCCAACCAAATCCACTCTTTGAATTTTCATCAGTACTAAATTTACCTACCAGGGCATCTAATTCAACATTATGGCAATTCACGGAGTAAGAATTTGCTCCTAAAATATGGCACATCCTATCCACAGTTTGAGATTTACCTAAACCAGAACCGCCTTGAATAAGCACAGGTTGATTCAAAGCAAGCCCTATAGCTATATCTTTCATAAGACGAAAATCAAACTCAGTTAAAGGTTGCCCAGCGAATTGTTCTGCTTTAGGTACTAAGTCACCTCCTGGACCTTTTTTCACTTCGGTACCTAAAAAAGCAACAGTAGTTTCTGTCACTTGAATAGGGTTTTTACTTGGTAACATCTCTTGTCTTATTTCGACATTCATCTGTGATTCTCAATTCATAACTAATCAATAATTTCTACGAGTCCAGCCTTATTGCGGATTTGATATTCTTGTTCTATTGACTTTAAATTTAGATTTGTAGAGATTAAGAGCAATCGTGCTTTTGTAGGATTAAATTTAACTGTTTTTAGAATCATAGTTTCACGATCCATAATTTGTATCATTCCTCCACGATCACTATACTGGGCAATAACATCATACATTTCTTTTGAGAGAGGGTGGGAAAGAACGTAACAAACTGATCGATTTTGTTCAAGAACCTGTAATAACTCTTTCCAATTACCTACCATGCGAAATGCGTGTTCTTTTATTAATTTCTCAGCAACCACTATTTGTTCCTCATCTTCCACTATAATGAGTCCCACACCGATAAGATTATTAAAAAAATATAAGTAATTAAGAAGTTTATTGTGCACGTTTTAAATATACTAAAAATTATTAGGATTAGCTATAGCTTCACGAATCACATTAGCTAAAGTACCTGGCATTTCAGCAACTTTAATATTGGCAACACTATTTGGATAAAAGTTAGTTACGTGGTTAGTTCCCGAACCAATACCTAGACCAATCAACTTTTGATCAGTGTCTCTTGTAATCTTTTTAACAATAACATCTAAATCATACTTCGATTTAGGGTGTAAATGAGATTCTACAGGTAGTCCGTCAGACAGTACAAAAATAAATTTCTCGCTGGCCTTTTGCCTAGCTAATCTTTCCGAAGCTTGATCCAATGCCCATCCATCGTCATTCCAATCGGCACCAGATGACTGAACTTCTCTTGGCATGGTTCCCATCCTGTCTCTTACCTCCTGAGACATATCTTGTCCGAAAGGTTGATATACATATAATTTGTCATTAAATCCGAGAATCTCAGTATTTATTGATAAGCGATTTAGAACTTCTACTAAAACAATAGCACCTTTAAATGTCTGGTCTATCCTCTCTCCTCTCATTGATCCGGAAAGATCAACTAATAAACTAACTGCATAATCTTTTTCTTGAGGAAGTTCTCTTTTTTGCCAAGCCTTACTTTCCACAGGGGAAATTCCTGAAGCTTCTTCCTGCATTCTTTTGGCAATATCAATCCGTTTCCCTGATCTAAAACTACTTTGCCATCTATTAGCCCGCCTTCGAGCAAACAATTCTCTTAAATCAGCTTCTAAAGCATCAATGACGGACAATACTTCCCGTCTATTTTGCTCATATTCTCCTTCATCTTTATTCATCACTTGTTCAAACTGATCTTTAAATTTTCTAAAATCATCTGTTTGTTCATAGTCAGTGGCTGGAGATTTCGCTTCATCTTTTGGAGAAGGCAATTTTTTATCACCGTAAACTGCCTCTGAAGGTTTAGATGTATCTTGTTTCTGTGCTTCCCGTTCAGCTTTTTTGTCAGGATTATCAGCAGCTTTGGCATGTAATTCATTTATCAATTCTTCCAATTCCACGAGTGCTTCAGCAGCTGTTTTTTCTAATTCTTCTCGAGTTGGTTGTGGTAAAGAATCAGCACGATCTTTTAGTTTTTGTTTTAACTCAGTGGAAAGAGCATCTAAATCAATTGGTGCTTTTTTTCCTGAACCAGCCTGTCCTTCACCGGGTTGTGGCTGTTCACCTTGTCCAGATCCTTGTGATTGCTGAGGTTGGCCTGTTTGAGACTTTTGCTCTGCTTGTTGCATGGCTTTACCTAACTCAGCTTGCTGCTGGGGAGTTAATTTATCTTTTAAATCCTGCGGCATCCCAGAGTCCCCCGCACCTTCTCCTTCATCAGATTCACCATTTTTGCCCATCATTTGTTTCATCATTTCCTGAACTTGTTGATCTTGCATGTCTTGATCAACTAATTTTTTAAATTCCGGCCAAACTTCATCTCGCTGAATTTCATGAGAAACTTGAGCATATTTTTTAATAATGTCTTCACTTTGATCTGCTTCCTGTTTTGAGGGATACCTTAGCCAAGCGTCTTTGGCTGAGTTAACAGTTTTTTCTACGACTGCCCTTACTTCGGGGGTTAAATCCTCACTTAGCTCTATCGGTAAACCTTGAGCACCTCTAAACCATTGTTTTATATATTCAAATCCGGCAGTAATAAATCTGGGTTGAAATCCAAGCTGGTCTTTAGCTGTCTGTTTGGCTTGGCCTTCAAAATCTAGATCTTCGTTATAAGTAAAAATCATATCTTCCTTAAAACGGGGATAGGCCTCAACTACAAAATTATTAGTTCTGGGATCCTCAATTGCATTAGACATAAAAGAAAATCCTGGCTGTCTCCAGATTTCCTTGGGAAAATCAGCAGCACGCGAAATTCGACAATGACCTCCTTCATGAGCCGTTTTAAATCTCAACATTGGCATCGGCTCTTTTAATAAATCATCCGGATCAATTCTGATTCTATTTATTTGAAAATCCCAATGCCATCCTTCTCCAGGTTCATTTAATTCAACCGGAATCCCAAAATCCTTCCCAATAAAGGATGCCAAGGAACCGAGTATTTTTTGCTTATAAGTTATTTCTCGCTGCTGGTCGGGAGTATATCCTTTTAAAATTTCACCTTGTTGATCTCTATCTTTTCCAAACAAAGCTTGATGAGTAGTTGTGTGTTCTAGTTCACTTAATGCTGGCATATAATTCTGTTCCTTTTAATTTTACCTCTTATAACTTAAAAATCTCAATCGCATATGTTTTAACTTAGACTTATAACTTAGGGGTTGTAATTCTAATCCTCATTATTATAGAATCCGCTAATTTATAACTATAAACATATCTTACTGCCTCATGATAGTTTTTTTAGTTTAAAAAACAATATATGGGCAATAATATTCCGGGCTACAACTCTGCACAACCCGTATAGATGAGATAACCTGATCAGAAAAGCTATGAATGGGTTGGTATAAAGGGTTAATTGAGCGGTTTGTATAGTTGATAACAAAATTGACAATCGACTAATATTCGACTATTAGTAGACTATTATGTTTAAGCCAACATATACAATCACCAATAATCTTCTTGAAAACATTAAACGAATTTATACATTGATCAATGAATTAAACGATAAGAGATTTCCCAATGTTGTGTTATTAGAGTTTGAAAAAGTTGCACAGGCAGTGTCGACTCATGCTTCAACAAGCATTGAAGGAAATCCTTTACCACTAACAGAAGTCAAAAAGATTCTTAAGTCAAAGCCGCATTATATACGAGATAGTGAACAAGAGATTTTAAACTATAATCAAGCGCTCCAAGATCTCAATAAAAAGCTGGGAGAAAATAAGGTTATTATTTCACTTGAACTAATATTAAAAATTCAAAAACAAGTTACAGAAGAACTTTTACCTTCCTACGAGTCGGGGAGCCTACGAGAAAAACCTGTTGTGGTCAACGATCCACGAATGGGACAAGTTGTTTTTCTTCCACCTGATGTCAAAGATGTAAAACCAATGATGGAAGAATTAACTTCGTTTATCACCGAAAGTAAAGGCAAAATTGATCCATTGATTCTTGCGGGAATATTTCATATGCAAATGGTGTTAATCCATCCTTTTGTGGATGGAAACGGCCGAACCACCAGACTAGTTACCAAAGTATTACTTGCTCAAATGAACCTTAATACATTTAATCTTTTTAGCTTTGAAAATTATTACAATAAAAACGTGACGAAATATTTCCAAAGTGTCGGAGAGTTTGGTAACTATTATGAACTATCAGATGCCATTGACTTTACGAAATGGCTTGAATACTTTACGGAAGGTATTATTGATGAGTTCTTGCGAGTTCAAAAACTACTTCCTGAGATCGGTATTAGTCCAGATACCCAACTCCAAGAGTACCACCTTAAAGTTCTTGAATATATACGAGCAAATGGTTTTGTTACTGATCGTGATTATGCTAAACTTTCAGATCGTGCGAAAGCTACACGAACGTTAGATTTCCAAAAATTAACAGAAATGGGTTTAATTGAAAGAAAAGGAAGAGGTCGCGCTACGTATTATGTATTAAAAGAAAATACTTTCTCCGCCTAGTAAGACTCCATTTAACTGCTAAATAGGAAAGGATTTGTGAAAGAAATGGTTCAAAGTGAGCGAAGCTTTCCTACGGGCAAAAATCTTCTTCTGCACTATTAAAAAGGGTTAGTATTTTTGGTCAAGTAGAGAAGATTTGGATGTTCAGTTCAACAGCCTACTTTCAGAAGCTGTCCAAT
>CAYNRM010000035.1:0-11821 GCA_964399555.1 uncultured Gammaproteobacteria bacterium
GAGCAAGGTATTTCTGAGCTGAATTGATATAATTAAGGTATGAAGCTTGTCGCCCCAAATGTATCCCTAGCATTTTGACAAGTTTACATTTCTTATGATGCGGAAAGTATTTCTTAGTTGCTTATTTATTTCTGGGTTTATTACTGGAATATACGGAATTCCAAAGGGTTATCCTATTATTTCTTCTCTTTTTCCGATCATTTTCGCACTACCTATGTTTTATACTTTGTTTCGGTATTATTCCTTTGCAACAACTTTGGCACTCCTTACTATATTAAGTATATTTGCTCTGGGAATAGAAACAGTTGGAGTGCTTACCGGATTCCCATACGGACAGTTCTTTTATACTGATATGTTTGCTTACAAACTATTTGACGTAACTCCGATAATTGTGCCATTTGGTTGGATCCCAATTGTTGTCGGTGCATACCATCTAACACAGAGGTTTAGCCTAGGCTCTATTCATAAAAACTACTTACTTTTCATAGTGTTAATACTCCTGACTGATGCAATTGTTGATCCGGGTGCAGTAAGGTTGGGTATGTGGGGGTATGCAGAAGGGGGGGTGTATTACGGGGTTCCAGTATCTAATTTTTTTGGTTGGATACTCAGTGGAACAATTGCTTTTGCTCTACTTAATCACTTTTTTAAACAGACCAGTAGTGATCGAATAATTTTTTATTTTGCTTGCCTTATTTTATACTGGACTGGTATTGCAATAGGCTCAGCGCTCATACTTCCAGGTCTCGTTGGATGTTTATTTTGCCTTATTTTTCGAATTAAACGTAGAACAGACCCCACTAATGTCCCTAAAAAGAGTAAACTATCATAATGGATTACATAACCTTGCTGCGGCAATACAGAATAGGTCCGTTTACGATCTTTGATACAGCACTGGCATATGCTGGTATTCTTATTCTTTCTCCTCTTTTGACAAAATTATTCTTCTTAGTCCGAATAAAAATCCCGTTAACTTCATGGCTTTGGCTAACTATGCCGTTATCAGTGATTTTTCATATTATCTTTCGTCAGGATACCCCGCTTATTAGAATTCTATTTAATTCAGATGAATTTTATATAGCTGCAGTTGTGTTGTTATTCATGACTTATATGGGTTTACGGGGGATTAGAAGAGTTCAGAGAGTTACAACAGACCAGGTATGATTCTGCCGTGAAGTCTGAAAATATTACTAAGCAAGTTAAAATTTTTCTGCAGGTTCCAAACGATTCCCTGAAATTGGATAGGTAGCTGGCCCCATCTTGAGAAAATGAAATAAATTAGTAATGTGATTAAAAAAAACATAAATGAAAGTACTAATAGCGGATACATATTAGGAAAATTATATTTATATAAAACGGCATCTATTTTTCTAAATGGTGAAAAAATCGGAGGTCTGCTTTTAGTAAAAACTGGTGTTGCGCGAGTTTCTATCTCTTTTGCCACGCTTTTCCCAGCATATGCCGCAGCCTCCATGGAAAAGACATCTATTGTTTCCTTTACATAAGCTGAAGCTATATAGAGATTATTAAATGGTGTTTTATAGCTGGGTCTTAATGCATAACTGCCGGCATTATTGGTAAATTTAGGTTCGGTAGTAGTTAACCGACCTTTTTGATCAGTAGAATAAGTCGGCCACATAGGTGACCATTTAATGACCCTATCCTTTGACAATTCAAACGTATTATTTTCTTTAACAATTTTTCTCAGTTCTTTACTCTCAGTAAGCTGAGCCCACAACTCAGTTATTAT
Organism: uncultured Gammaproteobacteria bacterium; assembly: GCA_964399555.1. Lineage (GTDB taxonomy): Bacteria > Patescibacteriota > Microgenomatia > Daviesbacterales > UBA10151 > JACPKO01. The sequence goes on from CAYNRM010000035.1 coordinate 1,751, forward strand.
TTCCTGGTATGAGCATTCATCCATTGGCTTTTTGTAAACAATTCCCGGTATGTAAGTAGTACAAGCCGCAACTGACCAGCCTCCCTTTACCCCAGGTAATTTATTAGATAATTTTGTACCGGCATATACTTGATCATAAGAAAGCACAATCAGATCCCACGGCGAATCAACAAGTAAGAAGGAGTTATTTTTACCGGATTTATCAAAGGATCCAAGAGATATTTTTCTATCAAAAAATACCTGAAAAGATAATTGCATTTGATAGCACGTTTCTTTGAGCTTTTTAGCATTGTTAAGATCGCCAACTTTTAGACTGGGAGTTTTTTCAACTAAATTTGCTAAAGCTTCAATCGGAAGTGACAGGACATACTTATCAGCCACAATCCTGGTGATTTTTTTACTTTTTATATCCATCACTTCAGCTGCTTGGATTTGGTTATTTTTTACCTGCAATCTCCAAAGTTCCTGTTCGAGGTTTAAATTCACCTTTTTGTCCAGCAAAGCTTTTTTCCAATTATCAAACCAAGCTTCACTTGTTGATTTTGTTGTAACAAAATCTTTATATTTCCTGGAAAAAAAAGTATTAAGCATATGAAGCTCCATACCGACTTTTACAACAGATTTAAAAGAACCCTTATACCTATCCATCCCAAGCCAGGCACCAATTTCTTTAAATAAACCAGACTCTTTGGATGCTCCAAGTGCCTGCCACCAGGTCGTATTATCTAGTTTGTCGAGCCTGGCATCACATGATGTAAATCCATAAAAAATCTTATATAAGGCAAGCAACCAATCTTTAAGAGGGGTCGAGCTGTCAGATATATTGATATGTCTGTAAACAGTCAGATTGTCGAAAACACTTTTTTTAGTATCTTCTACAAGGGGTATTTCTTTTAAAATCTTGAGTAGGTTAGCATAAAACCCAAAGTATACCCGCCAACAATATTCAGTAACACACCCGTCTAAGTCCCGGCTACTTCTGGCAAGCCCTCCCAGTTCTGTCTTTTTCTCGTATAAATTTAACTTATACTCAGGAAATTTGGATAATTCATGAGCCACAGATAATCCACCCACGCCTCCGCCAAATATTGCAATCCTTTTTTTCATAGTCTACGCAGTAGTTTTATAAATAATAGAGATCGATTATAGCAAAAAGAGAGATCCTCTAGTTTACAATCTTCCTCTGGTATAATCTCCCTATGGCTGAACTAAAGACAAAAGCTACAACTCAGGATCCTAAAGAATTTCTGGATACTATTACACCCGAGCAGAAAAAGGCGGATGGGTTTGCGCTTTTGGAGATGTTTCAGAAGATTACTGGAGAAAAGGCGGTGATGTGGGGGGACAGTATTGTGGGATTTGGGAAGTATCATTACAAGTCAGAAAGAAGTACGCAGGAGGGGGATTGGCCTCTGGTCGGGTTTTCTCCGCGGAAGCAAAACTTAACTCTTTATGTTATGGCTGGAAACGGGGACAATCCTTCTTTAGAAAAATTGGGAAAGCATAAAAAAAGTGGAGGGTGTTTGTATATCAATAAGCTTTCTGGTGTTGACCAAGTTGTACTGGAAACCCTGATAAAAGAATCGTTTGAATATATGAAAAAGACAAATACATAAAGTCTTGATGCGGTTGTTTCGACTTTTTCAAAGCGTTGAGTATGGTGAAGGATTTGGGATTTAAAGAATAGATTATGAAAGGGGTGGGGTTTTCGCTATTGAGAGTTGAAGATAACGAATTGCGGATAACACTAAGTATTAGGAAAAAAAAATTGTGAGAAGAAAAAGTTAGGGTAAGATTATTCTGCTGATTCTTCAACGGGAGCTGCTTTTGGTTTTCTTGGGGCTCTAGGCTTTTTCTCAGCTTTAGGTGCAGCTTCTTGAGATTGAGCAGCGGCTTGCTCAGATTCGGCCTTGTATTCTGGTTTTGGAGTAAGAAGAGTGATAATTCGGTCTAGTTTAGCGTTTAAAGAGGCGAACTGGTCAGGACCTTGTTGTGGGCGGTCGCTACTTTGTGGTCTTTCGCTATATTGAGGTCGGTCGTTATATTGGGGACGATCGTTATATTGAGGGCGATCAAAGCTTGGTCTTCTTTCAGGAAAGCTGGATCTTCTGGGGGCGCGGTCTCGGTCACCACCATTAAAGTCTCTAGATTGGCCGCCGCCGTTTTTTTCAAAGCAATCACTGCAGAAAACTGGTTTGCTACCGTTTGGTTTAAAAGGAACTTCACATTCTTTGCCACAATTGCTGCAAGTTGTGCGATGCATTTCTCTATCACGGCCCCGGCTGCTAAAGTCGCGTCCGCCGCCACCTGATCTGTTATCTCTGTTGAAACTTCCCATAGTAGAGGATTATACACATAAAGCACTCAAATAGCTAGTTTCAGGTATAATACCCGAATGCTCTCCGTACGTAATTTATCGTTTGCCCATAATACACATATCATTTTTGATGAGGCGGAATTTTCAGTGGTTGATGGACTGAAGGTTGGACTGATTGGTCCTAACGGGGCTGGGAAGAGTACATTGTTTAAGATTTTGAGCGGAGAGGAGTTAGGTTATAAAGGGCGGGTGGAGATGACGGGGAGTATTGGGGTGGTGCCGCAGGAAGTTAAACATGATCCGGTTATGGAAGCTTCAGAATCAATTCGTGACTATTTAAATCCTGACGGGGATAAACAGGAATATCAACTGGCGAAGATGATGGCAGGGGTGGAACTTACTGAGCTTGATATTGATTCGTCTCCAAGAGCTTTGAGCGGAGGGCAGAAGACCAGGCTGGCTCTAGTTAGGGCTCTGTTGGCGGAGCCGGATATTTTGCTTTTGGATGAGCCGACTAACTTTTTGGATACGGCTGGGAAGAAATGGGTGATGGGGTTTTTGAGTAATTATCCGAAAACGCTGATTTTAATTTCACATGATCTGGAACTTTTAGATAAACATATTGATAAGATTTTGATGGTAAACGGGCACCTAAAGAAGATTGAAGAATTTAAAGGAAATTATACGCAGGCTCTAGCGCAGCGGGAAGAGCAGCATAATTTACTAAAAAAACAGGTTCATGTTGAGCAGCAAACTATTAATAGGCTGGAGAAAAGTATTAATGTAGTTGGGGTGAGACAGAGGATTCAGCTGCAAAAAAGAGTTGCCAGAATGAAAGAGGGATTGCCTGATTTACCACCTGAGGTTAGGGCGATTAAGTTTAGGTTACCGGAGCCGGCTTCAGTTGGGGCACTACCTTTAAAGGCGACTAATATATCTAAATCATATGGGGAAAACCAGGTTTTGAATAATATTAATTTGAGTATTGATAGAGGGGAGAAGGTGGCTTTGATTGGTCAAAATGGGGTTGGAAAAAGTACTTTGATTAAGATATTAATGGGTTATATTGAGGCTGATAGTGGAGAAGTCGTAAGGGATTCGGAGTTAAAGGTTGGGTACTATTCGCAGGAATTTGAGAATCTGGATTTTAAAAAGACGCTTCTGGAGACGGCACGAGGGGATTTAAATTTAGCAGAGAATGTCGTAAGACCGATACTGGCGCGGTTTTTGTTTCCGGGAAGTAAAGTTAACCAGGAAGTGGGGACGCTTTCGGGAGGGGAGAAAACCAGGTTATCGATTGCTTTACTGCTCCTGCAAAACTACAACTTATTAATATTGGACGAACCAACGACATATTTAGATGTTTTATCACAGCGGATTATTTTGCAGGTTTTAAAGGATTACCAGGGGGCTATGCTGATTGTGTCGCATACTGAAGAATTTATTAAAGAGTTGGAACCAAGAAGGGCATTGGTATTACCGGAGAATTATTTTGATTATTGGTCTGAGGATTTCTTAGATCGGGTATCTGAAGTTTAATTTCCTTGCACAAAGCTTACATTATTTTACTTTCTTCATAACAAACTCATCTATAATTAACTAAGTTAGAAAAGAAAAGGAGGTGAGATTTATTATGATGAATATTATTCTATGGGTAGTATTTGGAGCTTTAGCCGGTTTTATCGCTGATATGATTGACCGTTCTGTAGCTTTGAGTTGGCCTGAGAGAATTGGAGTTGGTGTAGTTGGTGCGTTTGTGGGAGGACTTCTTGCAAGTTTACTAACAACCGGATCACTCGCATTAACTGCGAGCAACGATTTTAATATCGTATCAATTATCATTGCAGTGGTTGGTGCACTAGTTGCACTCTTTGCATATAAAAGAATGAGAAGAGTTTAAAAAACTCAAGAGGGATGCGCATTCTTAAAACGCACTGTGAGAATTTATTTTGTTGAACTTTACTAATAACTATCCCTTCTGATACTCGTTGATAGGCTTTTGCCTGTAGAGCACCGGTTGTCGGTGTAAACTGAGCTTAGATAAACTTCTTACTGCAGGCTTACGACCGAATTACTCACTACACATAGTTAATTGGTTTAATTAAATCTGTTAATTAGTCTAAAGACTTTGAAAGGGGGTGAAAAATAAATGTTAAATTTTAAAGGCAAGATAGCGACTGCGACAGTTACGGGAACACTTTTTTTAAGTGCAATTTCTCCGGCTTTTGCAGCAACAGAGATCCATTTATCCGGTAACGGATCAGGATCTGATAATAATGTCTCACTAAGCCAAAGTCGCTCATCCAGAACAGAGCAGAGCAATGGTGCAAATATCAGTAATGATATTTCGATCAGCTCCTCTACTGGTGGGAACAGATCTTCCGGTAATACCGGAGGTGGGGTTTCAATTGAGACAGGTGACACTAGTGCACTTGTTGGTATCTCGAACATGGCTAACATGAATCAAGCGAACCTTGGTGATTGTAATGAATGTGATTGGGATGCAGACATTAGGGTGTCTGGTAATGGTTCAGGATCAGATAGCGATATAGAAATCGATATGGATTCTGAAAAATGGTTTTCTCAGGAGAACAGATCTCGATTCGACAATGACGTTGAAATAAGAAGTACCTCAGGAGGGAATACAGGGGATGATAATACTGGCCACCATTCTTCGAACGACTCAGTAGAGATTTCTACAGGGGAGTCTAATTCAGGAGTTTTTGTCAGTAACTCCAGTAATCTAAATTCTTTAGGAAACAGCAACCATATGGATAATATGGAGATGGAATTCCATAGAATGATGATGGAATGGAACCGTTAACGTTTCATTTCTAAAAATTATATGCCACCGTATGCGCATGTAATTAAAGATCAAAGGGCGCTTTCCGTTGTAGAGATACGACGGGAATCCCTTAAGACTAATGCTGAGCCGAGGGATAGGGAGATTGAGGCTCAGAAGGCGCACGCACGCGCTTTAAAAAGATTTGGACCGAATTCTTGAGTTGTTTTGAATCCTGATATACTAGTTCTTAATGTCTATTAATTTGCCTAAGCTGGTTTTTTCTCTGGGGATTTGTTTAGGAGCGGGGGTAGTGGGGTCCTTTTTTACTTTTGATGCAATTTCGACTTGGTATGCTTCATTGAATAAGCCATTTTTTAGTCCACCGAATTTTGTATTTGGGCCGGTTTGGACGACTTTATATATAATGATGGGGATTTCGCTTTATCTGGTTTGGACGGTGGAGAGTAAGTTGAAGAAAGCGGCGATGAGGTTATTTTGGGTTCAACTCGCTTTAAATCTCGCCTGGTCGATTGTGTTTTTTGGGATGAGGAATCCAGATTTGGCGTTTGTGAATATTTTATTAATGTGGGTGTTTATATTTTTGACTATTAAGGCTTTTTATCCGATTTCTAAGACTGCTTCTTATTTACTTATTCCATATCTAGCATGGGTAAGTTTTGCGAGTGTTTTGAATCTGGCGATTGTTATCCTCAACTAGTGTGTTTTGCATCACAGTTTTAAAAATTCACGATGGGTATAATGATTAAGTAGGGGAGGTGATTATATGCCAATAGGATTTGTGGGAGATATTGAGAAATTGGCGCTTGAGAATAATAATTTCCGGAAAGTGATTTATACATCAGCGCATTCACAACTCGTTTTGATGTCGCTTAAGGACGGGGAAGAGATTGGGATGGAAGCTCATCCGGATAATGATCAGTTTATTCGGATTGAGAAAGGGATCGGTAGAGCGATTTTGAATGGGAACGGGCATGAGTTGTTTGATGGAGTCGCTTTAGTTATTCCGGCTGGGACTGAGCATAATATTATTAATGACGGCGAGGGAGAGATGAAACTGTATACGATTTATTCACCGGCGCATCATGAAGATGGAACTATTCATAAGACTAAGGAAGACGCTCTAAAAGAAGAGGGATAAGAATTTGTAATAACTCTTCATCAATAAGAAGGAGTATTCTTTATAAGACTTAGCTGATCCTTAGCTGATTCACATATGAAGCTTACAAAGGTGATTTAAACTGAACAATATGGAGGAAGTTGAGAGAGTAACTACTGTATCGCAGAATTCACCAGCAAATGTAACGCAGACTACTAGGGCGGTTGGTACTCCGGGAGTTCAGACTGAGCATCCACAAAGGGCTTATGTGAAGAAGAAGGCAATATTTAGAACGTACCAAATTATTTGGTATGTTTTGGGGCTGATTGAGATTTTATTGACGTTTAGGGTTTTGCTTAAAATGTTAGGGGCTAATGCAGGCAGTGGGTTTGTTAACTTGATTTATGCATTTAGTGATCCTTTGGCGCTGCCTTTCAGAGGAATATTTAATATCACTGCGGTAACTCCGGGGGCTTATTTTGAATGGTCGACGCTCGTTGCGATGGTGGTTTATTTAATAATTGCTTACGGGTTGGTACAATTGATGCAGATAATGAAACCGACAAACCCTCAGGAAGTTGACAGAAAAGTCGAAAACGTATAAATCTACTCTAGAATTTAAACTCAAGATTAAGGAAGGAAATTAAATGGCTCTTTGGGATAAAATCATCAGTCGGGGAAATGTAGAAGATAGAAGGGGTTTAAGTCCGGCCTCATTAGGCGGGGGATTAGGGATAGGCGGAATTGCATTAGTACTCGCTTTTACCTATCTGACTGGTGGAGACTTAAGTGATGTCTTAACTCAAATCGATCCGGCGGCGCTAACCCAACAGCAGTCTCAGGAAGATACTTCTCAATTTGCAGGCGAAGATGAGTATGAGGTTTTTGCTTCTTCTGTAGTTGGCTCCAGTAATGACGTATGGAATCGAATTTTTTCTTCTGAAGGTAAAACGTATAATCCACCGAAATTGGTATTGTTTAGAAATCTGACTGAGTCGGGTTGTGGTAATGCCAGTTCACAAGTAGGGCCGCATTATTGCACTTTGGATAGCACAATCTATTTGGATGAGACTTTTTTTGAGGAGTTAACTACGCGTTTAGGAGCTCAAGGGGGAGATGTGGCAGAGGCTTATGTAATTGCTCATGAAGTGGGGCATCATGTTCAGAATGAACTTGGGACAAACGGAGGGGTAAGTTCCTCAGAAGATTCAATTAATCTGGAATTGCAGGCTGATTGTTTTGCCGGGATTTGGGCTAATTCACTTCGTGATAAAAGTGTTTTTGAGGCAGGGGAAATAGGGGAAGCGATGGATGCAGCTGAGGCGGTGGGGGACGACCGAATTCAGGAGAAGGTTACAGGCCAGGTTAACCCGGAAAGCTGGACACATGGGTCATCAGAACAGCGGGTTAATTGGTTTACCAAAGGGTTTGAAGCGGGATCGCTTTCTTCGTGTGATACGTTTAAGGAAAATTAAGAACCGAGTTGCCATTTTTTAATGACCTCTAGGGGATAAATCAACATTAGAATATTCAGAGTTAAGTTGTCCCTGATTAGGAAGCCTACGCCAATTTCCATAATGATTATTAATAGAAGTATTATCCAAAGAGGTAGCTTTTTTGCCAGATAAAAACCGAGGACCATGGCGATAATATCAAAGGAAGAGTTGATAATACTGTCTCCAAAGTAATCCAGAGAAACGGTGGTTTCGCGGTAGCGGTTGATTATAAAACTACTATTTTCAACTATTTCCCAGACGGACTCTATTAGAAGTGCAAGTAAGAAGGTTTGAAAAAGAGATAGTTTTTTAAAGAGTTTGCCCAAGTAATAAAAGGCGAAGCCGTGGATGATGTGAGAGAAAGTGTACCAGTCGGTTAAATGCTGGGAGTTTTCGTTGCTCCAGACTGCGCCATGCCAGAGTTTGATGTTACCGCATTTGCAGATGAGGACTCTGCCGAAAGAAAGTTGAGTAAGGGCGGTTATTACTAAAGTCAGGCTGGTTGCAAATGAGTACTTAAATGTTTCAGGGACTTGTTTTAGAGTAACAAACAATCTCATTAGATAAATAATAACATTTCGGCATAGAAGTGGGGGTTTGTTATACTCAATTTAATGAAGTTTTTTGAGTATTACGAGAGAAGTATTGTTAAGACAGTCACTTATAGAGTTTTGATTGTTGTTTCTACATTCCTAGTTACCTATTATTTAACGGGGGAGATTCAGACAAGCCTGGAGATCACTGCTGTGGCTAATATCATTAACACCATCCTTTATTTCATTCACGAAAGAGCTTGGAATGAAATTCATTGGGGGAAGACAAAATAATCATGAATGAAAAGAATTTGGTAATTGGGGTCCTGTTTTTGATTTGGGGAGGAGTTAGTTTATTGCGTCCGGAAATTATTATTAAATTTCGTCAATTGATTGCCAAGAAAATATTTGGAGTGAAGTATGAGACCTCTGCCAGAACTTTGGTTGTGCAAAGAATTATGGGTTTGTTATTTATAGCAGTTGCGTTGATAATAATGGAGATTGTATAGTTTTACTATGGAAATTAATTTTTTGGCTGCATTTGGTGGATTGCAATGGCTTTTGGGAATAATTATTTATTTGAACGTAGACCATTTAAACTGTTTTTGATTAATGCTGGATATAATACGGTGTTGTAGAGCTTAATGGGGCTGGTTATTGGTCTCTTTTAAATCCAAAAATATTAATTGACTTCTTTTTTTTATTCTGTCATTCTGAATAATATATGAAGGTTTTTAGAGATTTTCCACTGAGAGTTAGTTTTCTTTTGATTCTAGGCTTAATTGTAACCCTACTTTGTGGTCTTATATATATGACAGCATTCCAGATTTACCGCAATTTGGCTAATGATCCGCAAATTCAGATTTCAGAAGATATGGCTGGGTTTTTGGCTACCGGTAAAGACGTTAATTCGGTAATGCCGCCGATGGAGGCTGATATTGCTAAAAGCCTGGTTTGGTTTTTGACTGTTTATAACGATTCGGGGGAAATTGTGGCGACAAATGGTAAATTAGACGGGGTAAATCCGGTTTTGCCGCAGGGGGTTCTGGAACACGCTAAACAGAACGGGCAAAATAGAGTGACTTGGGAGCCTAAGGATGGAGTGCGGATTGCGGCGGTTGTGACTAAGTATGAGGGCGGATATGTGTTGGCGGGAAGAAATTTGAGGGAGACTGAGGAGAGGATTGAGGCGCTAGGAAAAAAGGTTTTTGCTACCTGGTTTGTAATTATGATTCTAACTTTCGGAGGAGTTTGGTTATTAATTCCTTATAAAAAATCCCACTAGATATTGCTGAGTAAAGCCTATAGAGTTGAATTTTAGATGAGTTTTTGGTATAATGGTTTATATGCCAAGTATAGATCGAGATTTGAGAGTTATAGGAAGTGCTGTTCGCACTAATATCGATAGAGTAGGTGATGTAGTTTTGAAAACATATACACTTCACGAACTAGATAAAGCAGGTTCAAGATCAGCGATGGAATTGGTAGATAGTGTGGGACCTGCGAGGCGGGGTGAAGCGGAGAAGGCTTACACAGAAACTTGGAGAACCCCACATGCATATAAAGTGCGCCACTTAGTTTGGGATGCTATTAAGTTTACTAAAAGACTTGCAGGTTTTATAAAAAAAGCTTGACAGTAGTTGAGAAAGGTTATTAAAATATACTAATCAATATGAAATTAAACGTCTGTTTTACTTGGCATCATAACCGCACCCTAATTGGGAAGGCGGAAGCTTTGACGTAAGTCCAGCAAAAAAGGACCTACGAAGCAAAAAGCTTTAACCGCCAATCTTAAAAAGAGGCGGTTTTTTTGTGGAAAGAAA
>CAYNRM010000036.1:0-11654 GCA_964399555.1 uncultured Gammaproteobacteria bacterium
GGTTTATTTTTTTATCTGTTTCGCTCATAACATTTATCATTAATATTCTACCATCTAACATAAATATCTGTATAATTGGGGTGTTATGTTGTAGACATTTACACTCAAAAATGGAATAAAGGTTGCGACTTATAGGTTGCGGGCGGTGAAGTCGATTCATATTAATGTCGAGGTTAAGGCGGGGGCGGTTTTGGAGTTGGATGAGAATAATGGGGTGGCGCATTTTATGGAGCATATGTTGGTGCAGGGGATTCCGACGCTTCCTGATGTTGAGAAATTCTCTTCTTTTATAGAAGGGCTTGCTGGGACTTATGGGGCGACAACTGATCCTTTGACTGTTAACTTTCATATTAATTTGCCTTTTAATAAATTAGAAACCGGGATAAAAATTGCTTCTGAGGTTATTTTTGAGCCGTTATTCGTGCCTGAGGCTTTAGAGAAAGAAAGAGTTGCGGTCATTAATGAGCTTTTGCAGAAGATGGATTCGCATTTTTATAAGATTGGTAAATTCTATAAAGGCATCAGGTATCCCAAGGGGCATGTTCTTTATAGAGATACTGGGGGGGAGATGGAGATTGTTAAGAAAGTTACGATTGAGGATTTAAAAGAATATTGGCAGAAGTATTTTTTGACCAATAATACTTATTTATTAGTGACCGGGAATTTTGAGGAAGAGGAATTAAGGAGGTTACTTGAGGAATATTTTGCTAAGTTTCCAAAAAACGCGGGTAGTGTAAGTTATCCAAAGGTTTCAAATGATGATTTTACAAATCGGAGTGTGGCTTTAAGGCGTGATGATGCTTTGAAAACTTGTTATATAGATTTTAGTTTTCCTGGGTTTGCGACAACTGAGCCTGATAAATATTCGAAAGAGCAACTAGGACAAAGTTTGCTGACGATTATTTTAGGAAGGCTGAGAAATAGTAGGCTTTTTAAACTACTTAGATATCAAAAAGGCCTGGTATATGGCGTTTCAGCGGGGACCTCGGGAATTCCGGGGATTACTTCAATTGCGATTTCTTCTGAAACGGGGCATTCTAATTTGGAAGAGGTTGTTAGGTTGATTACAGCTGAACTGATTGCTTTTGTTGATAAAGGACTGACTGAGAAAGAATTGGAGTTTGCCAAATATTTTATGGAGAATCAGTGGTTAATGTCATTTGATCATCCGTCTTCAATAGCTTCCTGGATAGGGCATGAGCTTTTATGGAAAGAGAAAATTCAACTGCCTGAGGATTCGGTTAAGGAGCTTGAGGGGATTGATAATAAGTTTTTGCTTGATTTGATGAAAAAGCATTGGGATTTTAGTAAATTAAACCTGGTTATTCAGGGGCCGGTTGATGAAAATGAAAAGGAAAAATATGAGAAGATTATAGAGAAGCTCGTTTAATTTTTAATTTAAAATTTTTAATTTTTAATCAAATCTAAATGTTTTAATTTTAAATATTAAAACATTAGGTATTAGGAATTGATTAGAAATTAGAAATTAGAAATTAAGAATTAAAAATTAAATTATGTCTGACGGGTTTGCCAAAACACCACCATCTGAATCGACTGAGTTTGAGGATTTTGAGAATGCTCAGCCTACTCAACAAGCAAAACCTAATCAAAATGATCAGAGCGGAGTTGTTGATAAGTTTGATCTAAAAGACCAGGTGGGTCAGGCTATGGAAACTGCTTCTCAGGCTATATTCGGACCGACTGATCCGGTACAAATTCAGCAGCAAGAACAGGAACAGGCGAAGAGAAAGCAGGAGGATGCAAAAAAATTAACTAATGTAAAGAATTTTTTAGCGCAGATGGCTCAGGATGAGCAGAGATTAAGACAACAAAGACAAGAAGAGCAGCAGAAGAAAACTGATGAGTCGCAGGTTGAGCAACAGGACGAGCAGGAGGAACTGCAGAAAAAGCAGGAAAAAGAGCAGAGTTTTCAGCAGCAGCACATACAGGCAGAACAGTCTAAGGCGGAGAGAAAAGGTGGGGTTGGAGGTTAAGATTAATTTTTAATTTAAAATTTTTAATTTTTAATCAAATCTAAATTTCAAATTTTAAAACTACTTCATTAATGTCGATGATGATCATTTACTACTCCCGGCTATTTTTGAAAATATGAGCGTTAACTCATGAACCTCTTTCCATAATTCCCTGCATTCGCTCAAGAAACTCTCTTCAGCTTTGCCGAGTATTCTTAACCAGTATTTTGTTTCTATTGCTTCTTTTTTGCATATATGAATTTTGTTATGAAAGTCCCTTTTCGAAGATGCCCCATTAGCTTCTGCGTAGTTTGCGCCCATACTTGTTCCAGATCTTACTAACTGACTGATAAGAGGGATTGTTACGATATTTTTTGGGATTCTTTTACAAAGATCAACAATCTCTTCTGCAAATTTGGCAGTTCTCTCCTCAAGATCATAAGCCATAATAGTATTATGACATTAGAACTTAGGATTTAAAAATTGATTAAAAATTAAGAATTAGAAATTAAAAATTAATCCCAGTCCCTTTAACAAACTGAACTCTTCATATACAATTGCCTCAATGCTAAAGCTTTTTAACACTCTTTCCCGCAAAATTGAGGAATTTGTTCCTTTAGAAAAGGGGAAAGTTGGGATGTATACTTGTGGGCCGACGGTTTATGATTATACGCATATTGGGCATCTAAGGAAGTATATCAATGATGATATTTTGAAGAAGACTCTTCAGGCTAATGGATTTAGCGTGCATCATGTAATGAATATTACTGATGTTGGGCATTTGACTTCGGATTCTGATACTGGTGAAGATAAGATGGAGAAAGGGGCTTCTGAGACTGGTAGAACTGTTTGGGAGGTGGCGAAGTTTTATGAGGATTATTTTTTTAAGTCTGTTGATGCTGTAAATATTGAGCGGGCAGATATTGTTTGCCGGGCTACTGAGCATATTGGGAAGCAGGTTAAGTTGATTGAGGCTTTGGAGAAAAATGGGTTGGTGTACGTTACTTCGCATGCGGTTTATTTTGATGTTTCTAAATTCTCTAAATATGGTGAGTTGTCGGGTCAGAAACTTGAGGATAAAGAAGTTGGATCGCGTTCAGATGTTTTTGTAGATAAATCTAAGAAGCATCCGGCGGATTTTGTTTTGTGGTTTTTTACCGTTGGGCATTTTAAATCGCACACTATGAAATGGTCTTCGCCTTGGGGTGAGGGGTTTCCTGGGTGGCATATTGAGTGCTCGGCGATGAGTATGGAGTATTTAGGGGAGTCGTTTGATATTCACACGGGAGGAATTGATCATATTCCAGTGCATCATGAGAATGAAATTGCGCAAAGTGAGGGAGCAACGGGGAAACAGTTTGTTAAATATTGGGTGCACCATGATTTTGTGAATATAGATAAAGAAAAGATGAGTAAATCGAAGAAGAATTTTCTTCGGGTCGAGGAAATAGAGGGGAAAGGGTATGACCCTATGGCTTTGCGCTACCTTTATCTAACTGCGCATTATAGATCTGAGATGGCATTTTCATTTGAGTCGTTGACTTCAGCGCAGGTGGCTTTGAATAAGCTCCGGGAAGAGGTCCGGGGGTGGGAAGTTGGTATTTTCTCGCAGAGCTCGAAAGATAAATTCTATGACAGGTTTCTGGAGGCGGTTAATGAGGATTTGAATGTGCCGAAAGCCTTGGCTGTGGTTTGGGAAATGGTTAAATCTGATATGCCTTCTGCGCAAAAGGCAGCAGATTTGCTGGAAATGGATAAGATTTTGGGGTTGGAACTTTCTAAGGTGATTGGGCAGAAGATAGAGATTCCTGAAGAAGTGCAGAAGTTGGTGGATCTTAGGGAGAAGGCTAGATTGGAGAAGGATTTTGAGAGGTCGGATGAGTTGAGGGGGGAGATTAAGAGGTTGGGATATGAAGTATTAGATTCTGCAGACGGAGCTAAAGTTAAGAAGGTCTAAATTCTGTCAAGTGACATCTCTTAAGAAAAAATATTGTTGAGTGATGGCAGTGATTGTTGAGGTTCGTCAGGACAAATTCTTACTTGCAGCAGACTCTCTACCAAATGATGTTTATAAAAGAGTGCTTAATGTTGGGCATGTGGGGATGCCACCGTATATAGTGCAACTTCTCGATGAGAGGGTGATATGGGCGAGTTCAGACGGTAATACAATTTCAGTAAGGCAGTTTATTAGAGGGCATCATGATTCTCCGCTTACCAGAAATTGGAAAAGGCATGTGGGTTGGCAAGGGGAGGAAAGTATAAGAGAAGTGACTAAGTATAAGCTGCAGACAGACGGTTTAGAGGAAACTAAAACCAGAGAAATTGATGTTTCAGCCCGGAGTTATATTTTCGACAATTGATCTTCGTTTTATTTTCGGTTATATTTCTCGTAGAGAAATTCAAGGTTCTGCGAGTGCTTATTACTAAGTGTGAGCAGGTTCTTATTTTAAAATTATTATGAATCCGCTTGCTGATCGATTAAGACCTTCTAAGTTATCCGAGATTATTGGGCAAAAGCATATTATTGGTGAGGATAAGTTGCTTTTTAAGGCGATTAAGTCGGGGAATATTTTTTCGATGATTTTTTGGGGGCCTCCGGGCGTTGGGAAAACGACTTTGGCCCGGGTGATTGCAAATGAGATAGAGGCGGAGTTTATGGAGTTTTCGGCGGTGACGACCGGGATTGCGGAACTCAAGAAGATTTTTGAACAAGTATCGTTATTGCGAGCCAGGCGAAACAATCCCAATCAGCGTGAGATTGCCACACAAACTTCGTTTGTTCGCAATGACGGTAAAATAAAGACTAATGATAAGGTAGTGATATTTGTTGATGAAATTCATAGGTTTAATAAAGCGCAGCAGGATGCTTTTTTGCCTTATGTTGAGAATGGGACGATTATTTTAATAGGGGCGACTACAGAGAATCCGTCTTTTGAGATTATTAATCCGCTTTTATCTAGATCGAGAGTGTTTGTGCTAGAGCCGCTTAGAGACGAGGATTTAGAGGAAATTATTAGTCGAGGGGTCAAAAATTTAGGAGTAAAGATAAAAAAAGATGCCAAGGAATTTCTAAAGGAATTTTCAAATGGTGACGGACGGATGATTCTAAATACTTTGGAGATAGCGGCTCAGTCTTTGGTCGACTCTGGATCCCGGATCAAGTCCGGGATGACAATTGATAAACAGTTGATAATTGAAGCGCTGCAAACAAAAGCTTTAGCCTATGATAAAAAAGGCGAGAACCATTATGATACGATTTCGGCTTTTATTAAGTCGATGAGAGCATCTAATGCGGATGCAGCCTTGTATTATCTAGCGCGAATGGTTGATGCAGGAGAGGATGCTTTGTTTATTGCAAGGAGAATGGTGATATTTGCGTCAGAAGATATTGGGATGGCGCAGCCTACGGCTTTGGTTGTGGCAAATGAGGTGTTTCGGGCATGTGAGACTATTGGATATCCGGAGTGTCAGATTAATTTGGCGCATGGGGTTACTTATTTAGCTTTAGCTAAGAAAGACCGGTCTGCCTATGATGCTTACTTCTCAGCTTTGCAGGATGTTAAGACTTTGGGGCATTTGCCGATTCCTTTGAAATTAAGGAATGCGCCGACGAAGTTGATGAAGAATTTAGATTATGGCAAGGGGTATCAGATGTATGGAGACGGGGAGTTGTTGCCTGAAAAATTGAAGAACAGGAAATATTATAAAGTTAAGTAGAATTTTGCTATAATCTCTCGTTAGTGCCTAACGTAATTACCATTGATGGTCCTACTTCTTCCGGGAAATCTTCTGTCGGGTTTTTGTTCTCCAGAAATATTGGGTTTCAGTTTATTGATACAGGGCGGATTTATCGCGCCGGTGCGCTTTATATTTTGGAAAATAATATATCTCTCGATGATGAGGAGGCTGTGGCAGCGGTTTTTGAGGATTTGAAGATTGAGTTTAGGATGGTTAACGGGAAGGTCCGGAATTTTCTCGAGGGTAAAGACGTGACTGTTGAGATTCATACAGCTGAGACTACGGCTGTTGTACCTAAGATTGCGGCGTTCGCTAAGGCGCGCTATTTTGCAAAACAGCTGCAGAAGAAGATTGGAGCCGAACAGGATACGGTTATGGCAGGAAGGGATATTGGGTCGGAAATTTTTCCTGATTCAAAGCTTAAATTTTTTATTACTGCGGATGTGAAGATTAGGGCGCAGCGGAGATATGATCAGATTAAGAAAAGCGATCCTGAGGTTAGATATGAAGATGTATTAAGGGGAATGGAAACGAGGGATAATACTGATACGACGCGGAAGGCTTCGCCGATGAGAATTCCGAAGGATGCGATTGTGATTGATACTTCTAATTTGAGTACGGAGGAGACTGTTATTAGAATGATGGAAGAATTTAAGAGAGTTTTTGGTGAGTAGTCTGTTACCCTGACCTTGCTTCAGGATCTTCCAAATGAGGGTGAAGTATTGGCTTGGAAGATGCCGAAACAAGTTCGGCATGACAAGTAAAAATGGATTTAATTCAGGCGTTAATTTTATCTTTAATAGAAGGTGTTACAGAATTTCTGCCGATTTCTTCGACGGGTCATCTTCTTCTGGCTACTAAGTTTTTAAATATCCCTCAAACTGAATTTGTTAAATCTTTTGAAATTATTATTCAACTTGGAGCGATTCTATCGGTGGTGGTTATTTATTGGAGAAGACTTCTGGGGAATTTTAAGTTATGGAAAAATATTGTTGCGGCGTTTTTGCCGACTGCGGTTGTTGGACTCGTTTTATATGATTTTATAAAAGAAGTTTTGTTTGAGAATATTTTGGTGGTGGTTTTTGCATTATTAATTGGGGGGATATTATTAATTGTTATAGAAAAATTATTCAAAGAAAAGGCTCATGCCATAGATTCGCTTGAGAGGTTAACTTTGAAACAATCTTTTCTAATAGGAGTTGCTCAGTCTTTTTCAGTTATTCCGGGGACATCAAGAGCGGCATCGACTATTATTGGAGGTTTGCTGGTTGGGGCGAATAGAAAAGTGGCGGTTGAATTTTCGTTTCTACTCGCGATTCCGACTATGATGGCGGCGACTGGGTTGGATTTAATTAAGGGTGATTTTAATTTTTCTTCTCAGGAACTGATGATTTTAGCTGTTGGATTTATTGGGTCGTTTATTACGGCGATGTTGGTTGTTAAATGGTTTATTAAGTTTGTGCAAACTAATAACTTTTTCTGGTTTGGGGTTTATAGAATTGTTCTTGCGATTTTATTTTTAGTCTACTTATCTTAAGATTTTTTTAAGCCCATAATTGTTAGAGCGGGACCTAATAAATTTGGGTGAGGCATTTGTACACTGTAAGAAAGATCAAATTGGGATGCATACTCTACTACCTTTGCTGGTGGAGTGTAAGTGTAGGGTGTATTCTCTTTTCTCATTTCAAATTGTCTAACAAACTTGATGAATCTTGAAGTCCGAGGCAGGTCAATTACAGATGCGACTACAATGCCGTTAGGAGAAATAACTCTTGAGGCTGATGAGAAGAGCCCAGCTATGTTCTCCGGAGGCATGCAGTTGAGGGTGAAGTCGAGTAACATTAGATCTATTGAACCTTCTTTGAATGGTAGCTCATTTAAGTCGGCTTGCAATAATAGAGAATTAGGAGCTGATAAAATCGCTTTCTTAAGTGGATGTTTGTTAATGTCAAGTGCGAAAGTTTTTGCTTTTGGGAAGTAACTCTTTGAAAAGATTTCAAAATCATCAAGCGAAAAGTCTGAGGCAAATCCACCAAGAAGTATGGTCTTTGGGTCGGCATGCATATAATTAAGAGTCTGAAAATAGGCACTCTGGGTGTCCCTTATGCTTAGAACATTCGGACTCTCTTCGTAAAATTTGTAGTATTTTTCCCAATCTACCATTTGAGAATTATACTAGAATTTTAACGAGTATACAAACTATAGGTTTGAAATGCCAAGCTTGTCAAATAAGGGGGAATATCATAGTATATGCTTCATGTTTAAAATCAAAACTCTCAAAAATGGGCTTACCCTGATAACTATCCCGATTGAGTCATTTGAATCTGTGACTACTTTGTTTGCTGTTGGGGCTGGATCTAGATATGAGACCCGGAATATTAATGGGATTTCTCATTTCCTTGAACATATGTTTTTTAAGGGGTCAAAGAAATATCCGACTGCGGAGATTATTTCGACGATGGTTGATTCGATTGGGGCAATTAATAATGCGGCGACTTCTAAGGAGTGGACTTATTATTGGATTAAGTCGTCAGCTAAGCATTTAGAACTTGCGACTGATGTTATTTCTTCGATGCTTAAGGAATCTCTTTTGCAGGCTGAGGAAATGGAGAGAGAGAAGGGAGTTATTATTGAGGAATTGCGAATGTATCGGGATAATCCGACCCGATATATTTGGGACCTTTATGAAAATTTGCAGTTTGGGGATCAGCCGCTTGGATGGGATATTGGCGGTGATGAAAAGACCATTAATTCATTGAAGCGCAAAGATTTTACTGATTATGTTGATTCTTTATATTCGCCTGCTAATTCAGTTTTGGTTTATGCGGGTAAATTACCTAAGGATATAGAAGCGATTGCGGAGAAGTATTTTGATGATTTGCCTTTAAGGGCTGAGCATAAGCCTACAGCATATAAAAAGATTGCTCAGGAAAAGGCAAGGTCGAATGTCTTTTATAAAAAAACAGATCAGGCTAACTTGATTTTGGGAGTTGAGGGATTTGATAGGTATGATAAAAGGCGGTATGCGGCGAAAGTTCTGTCGGCGATTTTAGGGGAGGGAATGTCCTCAAGATTATTTATGCAGGTGAGGGAGCGAAGGGGACTGGCGTACCATGTTTCCTCAGATGCTGATTATTATATTGATACCGGGATGTTTATAAATTATGCGGGACTTAAGCTTGAGAAAGTTTATGAGGGGCTTAAAGTTATTCTTGATGAGTTGGGGAAAATATCAACAGATAAGGTCTCAGGAGACGAGATGAAAAAAGCTAAAGAAATGGTTAGAGGTAGGGTGGCTCTTAGGAGCGAGTCAACTAACTTTTTGGCAGAGCATTTTGGGACTCAGTTTATTTTAGACAAAAAACTTGAGACATTTGAAACTTATTTAAAAGGTATTGATGCAGTTACTGAGGAGGATGTTTTGGAATTGGCAAAATACTTATTTAATAAGAACCGTTTTAATCTCCAGGTAATTGCACCAATTAAAGATTCTTCCAAATTTGATAAAATTCTTGCTGCTGCTTAATTTTTGTCTGCTAATCGTTGTTTTTGTGTCAAGATTGATTAACTCTTCCTTATTAATATTTATTAAGTGATAACTTCCCGGGATTTTTCGACTTTACAAAGGCTTCTAAAAAGTTCAGGGGTTAGCGAGAGATCAGCGATTGCGGTGGGTGGGTTGCATAATGGCGGGCTTAGTTTTGCGAAGTTTGCCTTTAGAGCAGGATTTAGAGTTATGGCGGTCGCTGATGATTTCGCGGGGATTATTGATATTGGGGGTAATGGGGGGTTGAAGGTTCCTGAACTTATTAATTATCGAAAGAATGGGAATGATTTTAGTCAGGTTTTTTGGGAGAACATCAGAAAAACGAAACCTGGGTTTTTAATGAGAATGGAAGTGGATATTTTAGTTCCCGAGGTGAAAACCGGAATTTTGAATGAAGAGAATGCTTTTGATGTGAGGGCGAAAGTTGTAATTCAGACCGGAAGAGGGTTGGTGACTTATAACGCGGCTCAGATTTTGGAGAGAAAGATGATTCCACTGATTACGTTGTATACATGAGATTGCCACCCTGAAACAAGTTCAGGGTAAACTTCCCCGCAATGACGGTTTCTTGTATAATTATTCTTCTGCCTTATGGAGAAATTTTTTGATAATTTTGTGTGGATGATTCCTAACCTCGCTCTAGCTTCTTTGGGGTTCGTGTTTGGACTATTCTATCTGAATGCTAAGAATATTTTTTTAAGGACGATTTTTTTTGTTCTATGGATTCTTTTTTTGCCAAACACGATTTATTTATTAACCGATATCCAGCATTATTTTGTACAGTTGACAGAGGTTGATCTGTTCGGGGCTTTTTTGCTTACAGTTCAATATTTAGTGTTGATGGCATTTGGGGTTTTGACATATTTTGCGGGAATGATGCCGATGGAGAAATATTTCAGACGCCATAAATCGAAGAAAAACTTTGATTATATGTTTGTAATTTTTAATTTTGCTATTGCTTTTGCGGTAGTTTTGGGAAAAATTGAGAGGACTCATTCATGGTATGTTTTCACACAGCCTATTAGGGTTTTAGAGGACATAGTTAGCGTTTTGACGACCCCAATTCTGCTTACACTGGTGATCTTATTTGGCATTTTTGTTAATGTCATATACTTTGGATTTAGAAGAAGATTTAGCAAACTGAAATAATTTTGTATAATAGGGACTCAAATGTTACCGGGATTTTTTAGAAGATTTTTCATATTTAGAAATTATTTAATAGCTGTAGCGATTGCGGCATCTTTTCTGACCTTTTTTGCAAAGCAATATGCGTTTTTCTCATTTGATCTTTATATAACCCTATTTATTCAAAGGATAAACTTTATGCCGTTTGAGCAGTTACTATTATTTATTTCCTGGCTTGGTAATTTTTACCAATCTCAAATCAGTTTGGGTTTAGGCTGTTTATTCTTTTTGCTTATTAAAAGAAAAGATTTAAGTATTGGTCTGTTTATTTCAACAGTAGGGGCTGTGACTATCAGCGAAGGGCTAAAACAGTTTGTGTCGAGGCCAAGACCGGATGCTACTTTAATTAATCAAATAGAGACATTTTTTAGAAATGACAGTTTTCCTTCCGGACATGTGATGTATTACATGGGGTTTTATGGGTTTTTACTGTTTGCTGTGTTTGTTTTGGTGAAAGATAAATTGTGGAGGCATATTTTAACTGGACTTTTGGTTTCTATGTTAATTTTAATTGGAATATCCAGGATTTATAAAGGTTCACATTGGTTTTCAGATACTTTAGCTTCGTATTTAGTAGGAACAATATGGCTATATCTAATAGTTTGGTCTTACCAAAAATTAGTCAGGAAGAAGGAAATTAAAGCTGAAGAATTAAAAATACCTGAAACTGATATTAAGAAGGTTGTTAAGTCATTGAAAAAAAAGCGTTAAGTTAATATACTGAATTTAATGGAAGTTTTAAGGCGAGTGGTTGCTCCGGTTGTAATAATTTTGTTCTTTTTTGCTTCATTATTTATTTATACGAAACTTGCAGGTCCAATTCCGTTTGATGTTAATTCCGTTACTACTTCTAAGTCCGATGCATTTTCTGTAACTGGGGAGGGAAAGGTGGATGCTAAGCCTGATACGGCGACTGTTAGACTGGGCGTTATAGCGAGTGGTAACACAGAAGCTGAAGCTAAAAACTTATTGAACAGTAATATTAATAAAGTCATTGAGGGAATAAAAGAACTAGGAATTTCAGAAGATAAGATTAAAACCGAGAATTTCAATATCTATCCTCAGTATAACGACATTGGCCCGGATAGAGTGATCAATCCGGCTACTGATCAAAATCAAATATCCGGATACACAGGAAATACTAATATAAGCGTAATAGTTGATACCGCAGAGTTGGCTAATAAAGTTGTTGATGCGGCTGTTGCAGATGG
>CAYNRM010000037.1:0-2399 GCA_964399555.1 uncultured Gammaproteobacteria bacterium
TTTCCTGCCGACATCGCTCCCGGCGAACCCACCAACATCACCGAATTAGGAGTCTACCGTTCATTTAACATCCGCTACGATGTCGAATGGCCCCGCGCCATCAGGGCATTCCAAAAAAATCCATTTCTAGGTACCGGCTACTCTTCTATCACAATCGCCACTGACAATGATTATTTAAGAGCTTTGGGTGAAACCGGCATACTAGGCTTCTTAAGCTTCTCACTGGTCTTCTTCATCCTGGTTAAACGCTTCGTTAAATCACTTTATAAACTTGAGGGCTTTGAAAAAAGCTTTATTATCTCAACTCTTTGTATGATTGGGGTCATCCTTGCTACCGCCACATTCATTGATATACTTGAAGCCTCAAAGATTGCCATTATTTTTTGGATGATATTAGGAATTGCCTGGGCAATTTCCGGAAACTATGAAGACAGTAAATAATTTTTTAAAAAACCCGCTTATTTATTTACTTCTAATTCTGATAATAGGATTTGCAGTCAGGCTTTATAAAATTGATAATCCGGTTGCCGACTGGCATTCCTGGAGGCAGGCTGACACAGCAGCAGTTGCCAGAAATTTTTATGATGAAGGTTATACACCATTTACACCCCGCGGCGACGACATGTCAGCAATTTCAGAAATAAACCCCATCCCGAATCTTGAGCGCTATCGCTTTGTCGAATTCCCCATCTATCCCTCTTTAGTAGCCTTAGTCTATTCTCTAAATGGAGCAGTCGATGAAGAACTTGCCCGTTTGGTTTCAGTAATTTTCTCTTTAGGTTCCTGCGTTTTCATTTACTTAATTGTCAAAAGATATTCCCCCACAACCCACGCCTTACTATCCGCCCTGGTATTTGCAACTCTCCCTTTCAGCATCTTTTATGGAAGAGTAATTCTGCCTGAACCAAGCCTGATCTTCTTTTCCCTGGGAATGTTTTACTTCATAGATCGTTGGATATTTGAGAACAAAAAAAGCTTGATGATTTGGGGAATATTATTTACAGCTTGTGCCTTTTTAACTAAACCAATGGCAGTATTTTACTTACTCCCTTTGTCATATTCCTATTACCTCAAAGAAGGCTTTAAGTTCCCTCCCCTAAGATATTTTATATTCTTCATTCCGGCACTTTTGCCTTTTGGCCTTTGGAGATACTGGATCCAAAATTTCCCTGAAGGAATTCCAGCATCCAGCTGGCTGTTAAATGGGAATGGTATCCGCTTCAGACCAGCATTCTTCAGATGGATTGTCGGAGACAGGTTTGGTAGAGAAATATTATCAATAGCAGGCGGCGTACTATTTGCCATAGGACTTTTTATAAAACCCCTGGCCGGTTCTAACTATTTGCTCCATCTATTTACAGTTTCATCATTTTTATATTTGGTAGTATTTGCAACTGGAAATGTCCAACATGATTATTACCAATACTTATTAACTCCAGTTTTGTCCATCTTTCTAGCCCGCGGTTTCTGGCTACTTTTTAAAGGTCTCCCGCTTTTTCTCCCTAGGATTGTAACAATGCCTTTAGCTATTTTGCTTATATTGCTCACCTATTATTTGACCTGGAATGAAATTAAAGGATTGTATCAGGTTAATAATTGGGCAATTGTCCACGCCGGAGTTCATGCAGACAGCTTACTCCCTAAAGACGCCATAGTACTCGCGCCATACCAGGGAGACAGCGCATTTCTGTATCAGATAAACCGCAACGGTTTCTCCCTAATTAGAAGCTCAGTTGAGGAGATGAGGCGGGATTATAGAGTTAATTTCTATATCTCTACCAGCAAAGATGCCAAAACAGCCTGGTTAATGCAAAAATACCAGACTCTGGTTGAAGACCCTGAATACATAATTGTTGACCTTAGGGAAACAAATCCTGCCTTCAAAGATCTGGGAGAAAAAGAACCGAGTTAGTCTTTATGAAAATACTAATGTTAACCCCATATCTACCATATCCTCCATCCTCAGGAGGTCAAATACGTTCATATAATTTAATCAAACAACTTTCCAAGGAGCATGAAATCACACTTTGCTCGTTAATTAAATTTGATTCCGAAGAAAAATATGTCGAAAACTTAAAACCTTTTTGTAAAAATATTCATGTTTTTAAGAGAGCAAAAAAACCATGGACAATTTCTAATATTTTTAATACCGGCTTCTCAGCATTCCCTTTCTTAGTAGTACGTAATTTCTCCAAAGACCAAAAACAAGCACTTGAGAAAATAATTAAAAGCGAGAAGTTCGATTTAATTCATGCCGAGACCTTTTATGTCTCGCCTCATATACCGAAAACAAATATCCCAATCGTTTTGGTTGACCAAACTATCGAATACCAAGTCTATAGTCATTTCGTGAATAATTTCCGGATTCCTTTACTTCGCCCGTTATTACTAATTGACGT
>CAYNRM010000037.1:2409-11622 GCA_964399555.1 uncultured Gammaproteobacteria bacterium
GAGTAGGGGAAGATTTAATGGGAGATGTGAAACTACACTATAAAAAAACCATTCTATTTATGGGAAATTATGCCTGGCTCCAAAACATAGAAGCAGCTCGGATTTTGTGTAAAGAAGTTTTTCCTGAAATTCTGAAAAGAATTCCGGATTGCAAGTTAATAATCGCCGGCCAAAATACTGATAAAATCTCTGATTTAGAAAGCAAAAGCGTTGAACTAAAATATTTTGCAGTTGATGATATTGATTCAGTTAAAAAAGCCTATCAGGAAAATGGCATAATGGTCGCCCCACTTTACGGCCCCGGCGGGACCCGTCTAAAAATTCTTGCAGCTATGGCATCTAAAATGCCAGTAGTCACAACCGAAATAGGAACCGAAGGTATCGAAGCGGTTGACATGGAATCGATACTAGTTTCTAAGCGAGGCAACAGTCTGGCTGACTTAGCTGTTAAAGTGCTGGAAGATAAAAAACTTTATGAGAAAATAGCTGTCAATGCTAGAAAATTAGTGGAGGGAGAATATTCCTACAGTTCTATCGCAAAAAAATTATCAGACGTCTATAAAGAAGTAGTAGAAAAAGCATGAAAGATTTAACAATCGTAATTTTAAATTTTAACTCGGGAGAATATTTGTTGAAATGTTTGGAGTCAATAAAGTTAGCTAAAGGAGAAGCTACTATTGCCACCATTGTCATAGATAATAATTCATCAGATGAAAGTTTTAAGTTGGCACAGGACAAATATAAAGAAGCAAGGTATATAAAAAATTCTGAGAACTTAGGTTTTAGCAAAGGTTACAACCCAACTTTAAAAGGGATAAAAACTGAATATCTCCTACTCTTAAATCCCGACTGCATTCTGGAAAAAGGTGTGATAAAAAAAATACTAGATAGTTACGACGCAGATTCTATGATCGGTGCAGCAACCGGTAAAATTATACTACCCAACGGGAGAACCGATTTAACAGCCCATCGCGGTTTCCCGACCCCCTGGGCCTCGCTTCTTTATGTTCTTGGGGACGACAGCTTGTATCATCTTACAAACAACAACCCCGATTTCACTCATGAAGTTGATGCGATCTCCGGAGCATTCTTCTTGACTAAAAAATCAGTATTAGAAAAGGTCGGCTACTTAGATGAAAAGTTTTTTCTTTACGGAGAAGACATTGATCTTTGCTTAAGAATTAAAAAAGCCGGATACAAAATAATTTATGATCCTACAATCAAAATAACCCATTTTAAGGGCGTCTCTTCTGGTCTAAAAAAACACTCACAGGAGATTACTGCAGCTGATTCTAAGACCCGCAAGCGAGCGATGAACGCTTTTTACGAAGCTATGCTAATTTTCTACAACAAACATTATAAGAATAATTACCCTTTCTTTATTAATTGGTTAGTCTATTTGGGGATCCATTCTAGATGGGGTCTGGCTATACTGAAAAAAACTGTATGAGAATTTGCATTGACGGTAGATTAATAAATGAATCAGGAATCGGCAGATACATCCGTAATCTCCTGGCTAACTTATCAATTATCGATAAGAATAATGAATACTTTATTCTCCTTAAAAAAGATGATCTGAAAAGATTTAATTGGGGGAGTAATTTCGAAAATATTGAAGCTGATTTCGGGTGGTACTCAGCTACTGAACAAATAAAACTCCCTCAAATACTGAAGAAGCTGAATCTGGATTTAGTTCACTTCCCACATTTTAATGTCCCTGTTCTATATAACGGAAAATTTATAGTCACAATTCACGATCTAATCCACCAACATTTCGCCATGAAACGCTCAACAACTCTGGACCCTTTAACTTACAAACTAAAACAATTCGGCTATAAGAAAGTATTCAATCATGCCGTAAGTAAATCAAAAAAAATAATAGTCCCTTCAGAATTTGTAAAAAAACAGCTAAGCGAAGAATGGGGAATAGACGATAGAAAAGTAGCTGTTACTCACGAAGGTGTTGATGCAAAACTTCTGACAATAAAAAATAAACAAAAGAAAAGTTTGCAACTTAAAATACTCGAAAAAATCGGTATAAAAAAACCATACATTTTCTACGTCGGCAACGCCCATCCCCACAAAAATGTTGAAGGACTAATTAAGGCTTTTAAAATTGTGAAAGAAAAACATCAGAACCTGAATTTAGTTTTAGCTGGAGGCGATCATTACTTTTGGAAAAAAATTAAAGAACAAAATAATCATGAAGGAATAATATATCCAGGATACGTTACTGAGGAGTCTCTGGTAACCCTATACACAAATGCCGAAATGTTCGTTATGCCTTCTTTTGAAGAAGGCTTTGGCATTCCGATCCTCGAATCATTTGCAAATAATTGCCCGGTGGTTTGTTCAGATATTGGCTCATTAAAAGAAGTCGGTGGTGATGGCTGTCTTTTATTTGACCCCAAAAACACGAATGATATTGCAGAAAAAATAACCGAAGTTTTAGAAGGCGAGAAATTAAGAACTAAATTAATCTCAAAAGGTGCGGAAAGAGTAAAAGAATTTGACTGGAAGAAACTAGCCAAAGAAACACTTAGCATATATACCCAACAATTAGATAATATTTAGAGAAATGTGAAAGAGGGAGTCTATTTCTCAACAACACGCAGTTTTGCGGATCTAGATCTTGGATTCTCAGTAGCCTCACTTTCAGAGGTAGCAACTGGTTTATCTGTAATAATCTTCGCTAATTTTTTCTCCTCCAAATCTCTAAAGTAATTCTTAACAATGCGATCCTCCAAAGAATGAAAACTAATAACCACAATCCTTCCACCAGCTTCCAAAACTTCAAACGCTCTAGGCAAAGCTTCCTTAAGAGAATTCAATTCATCATTAACCGCAATTCGGAGAGCCTGAAAAATTCGGGTAGCCGGGTGAGTCCTGTCGGAAGGGGAGCGGCGCCTAACCGACATAACAATATTTGCTAACTCATTAGTTGTCTCAATTAACTTGGTTTCCCTATACTGAGCAATTCTCCTGGCAATAGGTTTACTCCAATTCTCTTCACCTAATTTTAAAAATAATTCCGCGAGTTCCTTTTCATAAAGCCCGTTAACTAAATCTTTAGCAGAGGCTCCCTTCGTCGGATCCATTCTCATATCTAAAGGCGCATCAGCATTAAAACTAAACCCTCTATCCGCTTCCTCAAGCTGATGAGTAGAAACTCCTAAATCAAACAAAATGCCGCTAACTTCTGGAAGTCCCTTACTCTTAACGGCATCAGCAATATTCATAAAGTTAGTCTGCGCCAGTTTTAGTTTTTTATCCGTAAGATACTCTTTTAAATTACTTGATACTTCAGAAATCGCATCAGGATCCAAATCAATCCCGAGTACATTTCCACCAGCTTTTAAAATCCCCTCAGTGTGCCCGCCGCCGCCTAAATTACAATCGACATACCAATGATCTTTTTTGATTTCTAAAAACTCCAAAACCTCTTTTAACATTACCGGAATATGATAGGTGCTCATGCATGAATTTTAGAATGGCAAATGGCAAATGGCAAATGGCAGTTACTGATTGAAAAAGATAACTAAACGCTATACGCTATCTGCTATACGCTATGAGAATCGCTATAGTTCACGATGACCTTATTCAGTGGGGAGGTGCCGAAAAAGTCCTAGCCGAAATCTCCAACATTTTTCCCGATGCACCAATTTATACAGCGATCGCTGATTTAAAAAATCCGCTAATTTCGAAGAACTTCAAAAACAAGAAAATCACTACTTCTTTCCTGCAAAAACTCCCTTTTTTAAAAACTCTTTATAAACCCTTAATGCCTTTATATCCAATCGCTTTTGAACAATTCGATTTCACAAAATTTGACTTAGTAATCTCTCAAACGACCCGTTTCGCAAAGTCAATAATAACCAAACCAGAAACAACCCACATTTGTTACATCCACACACCGCCCAGATTTCTGTGGAATTTCAACGGCGAAAAAAATAATAGACTACTGGAACCTCTTTTTTCTAAACTTAGAATTTTTGATAAAGTTTCTTCAAAAAGAGTTGATTATTGGGTTTCCGGTTCAGAGAATTGCCGGGAGAGAGTTAAAGAAGTCTATGGATTCAATTCCAAAGTTCTCTATCCTTTCGTTGATACCGAAAAACTGAATCCCTCAAAATCTTTTGATGGAGGATACTATCTAATAATTAGCAGATTAAACAAGTATAAAAATGTTGATATAGCAGTTAAAGCCTTCCGGAATAATGGCAGACAATTAAAAATTGTCGGTGTTGGTCCTGAACTTGGAAAAATAAGGGAAAGTGCTTCTGAAAATATTGAGGTTTTGGGTAAAGTAAGCGACGCGCTCCTAGAAAGCTTAATAGCAGGTTGCAAGGGATTAATAATTACTGCAGAAGAAGATTTCGGTATGACCTCAATCGAAGCTCAAGCTTTTGGAAAAGGTGTAATTTGCTTTGGTCAGGGTGGGGTATTGGAAACTGTGATTCCCGGCAAAACCGGCAATTATTATCTTGAAAAAACCCCACAAAGCTTAAATCAAGCTCTAGAAATATTTGAAAGTCTTAAAATAAATCCAACAGATTGTTTCACAAACGCTAAAAAATTCTCAAAGCAAAAATTTAAAGAACAATTACGAAGTCATATAAACGATTACAAAAAATCCTCAAAATTGGCGAATACCTGAGTTTGCAGTTATAATTACCCCAAGTTATGTTTTACGATTTTGTAAAAAGGTTAATGGACATTTTCGGCAGCCTGTTTGGAATAATCATTTTCTCCCCAATTCTAATCGCAGTCTCCGCAGCTATAAGGCTAGATTCCCGCGGACCGGTTATGGCTGATACACCAATGCGCGTCGGCAAAGACGGCAAATTATTTAAAATGTACAAATTCCGCTCTATGGTAGTCGGAGCCCAGGACCTACTTCAAAAAAATCCGGAACTGTTAAAAGAATATAAAAAAAACAGCTACAAACTCCATAATGATCCAAGAGTAACCAAAGTCGGAAAATTCATTCGCAAATTTTCTATAGATGAATTCCCTCAATTCTTTAATATTATAAAAGGCGAAATGAGCTTAGTTGGTCCCCGTGCGTATTACCCATTTGAACTTGAAGAACAGCAAAAAAAGTATCCTAAATCCCGCGATTTCGTTAAAGTTATCCTCTCCTCAAAACCAGGCCTCACCGGAGTCTGGCAGGTGTCCGGCCGCTCCCAAATCAACTTCGACAAGAGGGTAGAGATGGACGCCCAATATGTCCAACGCCGCTCAGTCCTCTACGACATTTACCTAATAGTAAAAACTATCCCAGCCGTCCTCTTCAGCAGAGGTGCCGTTTGATTTGCAAAAGCTACTCAGCTTTTAATACAATGATTTCACTCGCTTTTTGATCAGGAAGGAGTTTATAGCGCTTTGCCCTTATTAAACTTAAACAAACGATTAGAAAAATCAGAAAAAACTTACTCAACAGGTAAATCAGCTTTTGGTAAAAAAATGATTAAATTTATTGCTCTTATTTTAATTATTATCTCACTCATCTACTTTCCAATCCGGGGAGTTTACTCCTCAGGCAAAAGAATGATCGCCGGAGGAAGGCAAATACAGGAAGCTGTCAAAAACAACGACCTCGACGGGATAAAAAAAGGTTTAGCAGAAGTAAAATCCGGAGATAGCTCTTTAAGCACCTCACTAACATTCCTAATCTGGATGAGAATTATCCCTGTAGTTGGCGGATACTATGCTGACGCCGTCCATTTCTCAAAAGCTGCCGGCTTTGAACTCCAGGCCGCAGAAACATTAGTAAACAGCCTTGATCCTCATAAAGACGAGATAGGTTTAAACGGAGTCCCAACCCCAGGTCAGGATAAAATCGCCCAATTCGTAAAAATCTTAGATAAAACCCTCCCGGAGATTGATAAAGTCGAGCCACAACTTAAGAGCGCCGCAGAAGAAGTTTCTTCTATCGACACAAATAAATACCCCGAAACGATGGGCAGGTACAAATTAAGAAGCCAGGTAGAAACCGCCAAAAACTTTATAACCGGCGCCCATTACGCAATAACTGAAGCCAAAGACGCCCTCCTCCTTGCACCAGCAGCGCTGGGCGAGCCCTCCAAAAAAACTTACTTGCTATTATTCCAAAACGATAAAGAGCTAAGGCCAACTGGTGGATTCCTTACAGCTTATGCTTTTTTAACTTTGGATAAAGGCAGGTTGCAATCATCTGAATCCGATGATATCTACAGGCTCGATGAAAAACTCTTAAGCGTCTGCAAATCCAAAATTTGTCCATTAACTCCTCCTACCCCGCTTGTTAAATATTTACCTGAGGCCGACGGCCGCGTCAGAACCGCCTGGAGCATGAGAGACTCAAACATGTCCCCCGATGTCCCAACCTCAATGACTCAATTCGAAAAAATGTACAATCTATTGGGAGAAGGCACGCCGTGGGATGGCATAATCTTAATTGATACTCATGTCGTTGAAGAACTAATCAAAATAACCGGACCAATCGAAGTTTTCGGCACCACATACTCGGCCGATAATGACGACAGATGTAATTGTCCAAACGTTATCTATGAACTGGAAGCTTACGCTCAAATCATCGAAAAAGGCCAGGAAGACAGAAAAGCCATTTTAGGAACCTTAATGCAGCAAATCTTAGCTCGCTCCTTAGGGGCCGCCACCGACAAACTCCCCGAATTCGTCAACGCCGGAGTCAAGCTGGCCGAAGAAAAACATCTGATGTTTTTTATGAAAGATGAAAAACTCCAAATCGCATTAAACAAACTCGACTGGACCGGCCAAATCAAGCCTTATACCTATGATTATCTACTAATCAACGACGCCAATTTCGCCGGAGGAAAAACAAACCTCTACGTCCAAAAAAACGTCAAACTCGATATCGATATTGATTCTTCCGGGAAAGTAAAACATAAATTAGACATTAACTATAATAATCCCCAAGTCTACGACCGCTGGTTAAACGGTATTAACCGAACTTACGTTAGAATCTATGCCCCCAAAGGCTCCAAACTAATCTCCTCCAAAGGTTCTGAAGTCGCCGTCACAACCATCGAAGACCTCGATAAAACCGTCTTCGAGTCCTTCATCCAAGTCCGCCCCGCCAACTCCCGCCACCTCCTCTTCGAATACGAACTCCCAGGTATTTTCACCGGAAATACCTACGACCTCCTAATCCAAAAACAACCAGGAATAAAAAACTTCGAATACGAAATAAAAGTAAACGGAAACACCAAAGATAAATTTAATTTAGAAACTGATAAGTTTTTGCGACTTAAAATTTAAAGATACTGCTTTTAAAGATCGGATTCGCTATATTCGGAGCAGTATTGTGGACCCTGCTCGCTCGAGGACTCCCATTTTTATTAGGGTTAAAGATTGTGGATTCTTTACAATATTCTTTCTACTTCCCGTTTCGAATGCTCTTCGCAGTGGATGAAAATTTATCTGTACTATCTCCATTTTTAGTTTTTATATTCATTTATGCCTTAACAGAAGCTGCCCATTTTGCACTTCGGAAAACATTCAAGTAGCGTTCATTCTCTTTGATTTATTCACCGCCAATAGTTAAACTTTCAACACATGCCCTCCATAACTGTTGAAGGCCTAATTTTAAAACGCACTAATTTTGGTGAAGCAGATCGAATGCTGACGATCTTAACCAAGCATTTAGGAAAAATTTCAGTAATTGCCAGAGGCGTAAGAAAAATAACCTCCCGCCGTGCCGGAAATGTTGAACTTTTAAACCTGGTAAAAATTGGGTTGTTCAAAGGTAAAGGTTATACTCTTACTGAAGCAGAGAGTCTTGAGACTTTCCCGAGAATTAAATCAAACCTCGCAACCTCCACAGCCGGTTTCCATATCCTGGAACTCTCAAACAAACTTCTCCCGGAAGACGATCCCAACTTCCACGCCTATGATCTGATTGTCGAGACGTTAAGAAGACTGGAACAAAACCCCCGCCAACTCTTACTAAGAGCCTTTGAAATAAAGTTCCTGAGCCTGTTAGGATTTTTTTCAACTAGAGCCTTACCCGGCATGAACGAATCAACCAAAGATTTAATCAATGAATTAAACAGGGTTTCTTTCAGTAAAGTCCAGGACATGGAAGTAAAATCCGAGCAAATTGTGGCTTTAGAGCGCATTTTACGCTATTATATTGAACAAATACTGGAGTCTAAGCTTAAAAGCTCAGACGTCATGAAACAACTCAAGAAGTAGTGCATTGTCATCCCAGACTTGATCTGGGATCCAGAGTAATTCGCCTGGATTCCGTGTCTAGCACGGAATGACAGAAAGAGGAAACATGGAAGAACAAAATAATCTAATGGAAAAAATAGTAGCCCTCTCAAAAAGAAGGGGATTTATCTACCCCGGATCTGACATCTATGGCGGGCTGGCCAACACCTACGATTACGGACCAATGGGAACTGAACTTCTGAGAAATATCCGCAACATCTGGTGGAAGTTTTTCGTACACGAAAAAGAAGACGTTGTCGGAATAGATGCCAGCATAATCTCCTCCCACAAAGTCTGGGATGCCTCAGGCCACACAGCCGGATTCTCAGACGCCATGATCGACTGCAAGAACTGCCAAGCCAGAATGAGGGCCGATCATTTAATAGAAGATTTTGCCGGGAAAAATGGTGAAGAGATAAAAGTTGAAGGTCTGTCAGAGTCTGAGTTAGATAAAATAATCATCGACAAAAAAATCCCTTGTCCAAAATGCAAAGAATTCAACTGGACCAACGTTAGAAAATTTAATCTTCTTTTTCCGGTAAAACTAGGAATCGTCGAGGGTGATCAATCAATGGCTTACCTAAGAGGGGAGACGGCTCAAAGTATCTTCATCAACTTTAAAAACATCCTCGATTCAACAAGAGTCAAAATGCCTTTTGGTGTTGCTCAACTTGGAAAAAGTTTCCGCAATGAGATCACCCCTGGAAATTCTATATTCCGAACTATCGAATTCGAACAGGGAGAAATAGAATACTTCTTCGATCCCGAAAAATCCGACTGGGAAAAAATCTTCAATAATTGGAAGGAAGATATGTGGAATTTCGCAACTAACGAGCTCGGCGTAAATGCAAATAACCTAAGATGGAGACCTCATACAGACGAAGAAAGGTCTTTTTATAGCAAAAGAACTGAAGATATGGAATACAAATTCCCTTTTGGATTCAAAGAATTGTGGGGACTCGCTTATAGAACTGACTA
>CAYNRM010000038.1:0-11538 GCA_964399555.1 uncultured Gammaproteobacteria bacterium
TAAAATTGCGGGATGGAGTTTGAGGTTATTGAGCAGACTTATCCGGAGGATTTTCGGGAGGATATTACCCGGGAATTGGGGGAGCAATTAAATAAAAGGCATAGTGTGGTTTTTATTGGGATGAGGAGAGTTGGGATTTCGAATTTTTTAAGGTTTTTTCTTTATCATAAAAAATTAAGGCATCGGTTTACTCATAAATTGAAACACTTGTTTATCCCGGTTGATTTGAATGATTTGATCGAAAGGGACTCGTTTGCTTTTTGGGTTTTGACTTTGAAGAGGATTTTGGACGCGGCAGAGAATGCTGATTTTGATTTGAAGACTAAAAAATATATTGAGGGACTGTTTTTAGACGGGATACAATCGAAGAATCTTTTTTTGCTGATTGAGAATATTAAGAAATCTTTAAATAAGTTGATCGAGCAGGGGTTTTATCCGTCAATATTTTTTATCAGGTTTGACCGGATAACTGAGGCGGCATCAGCTGAGTTTTTTGCTAATTTAGAAGGGATCAAGAATTCGACGCATAATAAATTGAGTTTCATATTTACAACTTCCCGAGGACTTAATTCGATTTCTCCAAAAGTTTTTTCCCACACTTCGCTTTCTTTAGCTGAGGCGGAGATATTTTTGAAACCAGCTGGTGAAAAGGATTTAAAAACTATTTGTGATGCGTATATAAAAAGATTTGGATTGAGAATATCGGAAGAACTGGAGACTGAGCTTATTAGGCTGACAGGCGGGTATATTCAATATTTACAGCTAGCTTTAATTTCTTTGAATGAGCCTGAGAATAGCGTTAGTAGTCCTGGGGATTTGTTTAGTTTTTTGAGTCAGGACGAAAGAATTAATCTTCAGTCAGAAGAGCTTTGGGAAGGGCTAAATATTGAAGAACAGAAGATACTTCTTAGTGCTTTGGGTAGACAAAAGCTGGATGAGAAAGATTTAAAAACAGGTAAATATTTGTTGGAATCCGGGTTTTTAATGGGACAGGATGGGGATTATAAAATATTCAGCCCATTGTTTGAGGATTTTCTTAAAAGTAAGCCAAGTTTATCCCAGGATAAGCCTGACAAAAGCGGATTAGTTAATAATAAGCTGGAGCTTTCCAAAAAAGAGCATCTTCTATTTACGTACCTGAAAGAGAATTTGGGGGAGATTTGTGAGCGTGAAGCCATAATAGAGGCTGTCTGGCCGGAAGAAGAGGCTTTAGGGGTGTCTGATTGGGCAATAGATAGGTTGGTCGCAAGGTTAAGAAAGAAGATTAAAGCTGAGGGGGAATTTGAGATTGTTACTGTTAAGACGCGCGGGTTTAAATTAATTAATAATTAAGTTGCTTGGCTATATAACTTGCCACCGTGATATAGGTTACCTCTATGCAAATCTCCTGAATCAATTTCCTCAATTACTTTTGCCCAGAACCTACATGAGGGGATAACATGAAGCTTTTTATCGCTCTTTACCCAGCCAGGCTGAGGCAAAGAATCGGAGAAGCAGACCCATGATGCGTTACTTGAGTCTATTTTCTCCTGAGCATCGGCATAATCGTCTTTTACTATTGGAGCGTGAGTAGTTACTATCCCGTAACCTCTCGCCCCTAGTCTAAGTAGTCTTTCCCCAGCTTTAATTGCACTACCAGATGTTGAGAGTATATCATCGACGATAATGGCAAATCTCCCCCCCAGCATGTCACCCCAAAAAATTCCTAACTCGGTCCCACCTAGACGAGGATCACGGTTTTTATCAAAATAGCCAGTATTATGTGGAAATCCTAATTCATTTGCTACATGTTGAGCTCTAATGTGTGCACTTTTATCAGGGCCAATAAAAATGGGGGTTTTAGGATCCATTTGTTTAACAGCCTGTGCTAAAAGCTCTATTGGTTCGACGTCGTACCAGGACATTCTTTTGGATTTTTCGATAATGCTTTTATTGTGGAGATCGACGGTGACGATCATTGCAGCTCCATCTTCCTCTAATCTTCTGACATGATTTACCGCTGTTTGAGAATACCCCAGTCCTCGTTTATCCTGCCGGGCATAGGCCCAATGAGGAACTATTAGAATTGGTCGACTACCAACTGATAATCCTTCTTGAGGTGATAGCAACTCCGCTCCGGCAACTGCATCAGTCATCTGACTTAATTCTTCAGTGCTTCTAGGATTAAAAGTCGAATTGATAATGTAGACTGGTTTGTGCCAATCCATAACAGGCATTCGCATTGCAAACTCGTGACTAATTGCATCGTTTCCTCCAAATTCCCTACCTAAACCATTCAAGGCGATATGGGGAGTTGCTAGATTTCTACTGATACTACGTGCTAGTTCGGGGTAAGTTGTACCAGTTAATAGGGCTAGTTTAGCTCGCTCAGACATGTGGCGAATTATATAGCCTTCTCACATTAAAAACAATTATAGGGCTATTTAGCGGAGACTAGCGCTCTGGCTTCTTCAGGAGTTATTCTTTTACCTGACGACCCATCAATTAGTATGTCTGCATACACCCCTGATCGAGATAGGGCTTCTATTTTGCCTGGTCCGGGGACTGAACGCATAAAGTACCTTCTGATTATTTCATGATTGTATGGCATTTCATGTGCTTGAGCCTTCTCATACTCTCTTGCTGTCAGATTATCAAGCTGCGTTTTTCTGTCACAGAATAGCTCCACAAAAACGACCTCTCTGCCAACACCATAATTTTTAGCTACTAACCCACTCGTTAGACGTGTAATCGCTGTTAATGGAGGAATATCTGCAGGCATTTCATTTCTTTGCAGATGGTAGACAAGCCTGTCCGACTCGGGACTCCGATCCTCTGCATACACCAGAGGCTGAGCTTTCAAGGGCATACCTAGTTTTGTTTCTCCTATTAAGCTGGCTAGCGAGGACTTCCCAACGCCTGCTTCGCCAAATATAAGCACAACAGAAGAACCTAATTTTGCGACTCTTTCACTAACTAGGCCTCGCAATTGGGTTAGGCCTTCTTGCATAGAGACGGGTTTCTTTTCTGTAAAAAACATTGATGAATTATATCATTTTATAGCCCTATAGTCTAAAAATAGAAAGTTTTGGTTATTATTTTTACCAGCGGAAGTGGGCGAAGGCTTTGTTGGCTTCTGCCATTCTAAGAGTGTCTTCTTTCTTTTTGGCTGCGTAACCTTTGCCTTCGGAGGCATCTAATAGTTCGGCGGCGAGTTTTAGGTGGAAACCGTGGTAGTCTTTATTTGATTTGGCGCGGGCACCGGCGATGAGCCATCTGATAGCGAGAGATTCTTTTCTGTCGCCTCTGACTTCAACAGGGACCTGGTATGAGGCTCCCCCGACACGTCTGGGGCGGACTTCCATTTTTGGGGAAACGTTGAGAAGGGCGGAGTCGAGAACGATCATCGGTTTTTTGCCTTTTTTCTCGATCTCTTCCATTGCTTCGTATACGAGTCTTTGAGCAACGGTTTTTTTGCCATCACGCATGATGCGGTTGATGATTTTGGTTATAATTTTGGAATTATAAATTGGATCGGCGTCGATTGGTCTTTTTATAGCTTTACCTGATCTCATAGTTAGTTAGCTGCTGCTGTTTTAGTAGCTGGCCCTCCTGCCCCGGCTTTTTGGCCGTATTTGCTTCTTGATGATTTTCTCTTTGCAACACCAGAAAGATCGAATTTACCACGGACTAAATGATATTTAACACCTGGCAAATCTTTAACTCTTCCTCCACGAACTAAGACGATACCGTGTTCTGCTAAGTCATGACCTTCTCCCATGATGTAGGCTGTGACTTCGGTTCTATTAGATAAACGAACTCTGGCTACTTTACGCAAAGCGGAGTTTGGTTTTTTTGGTGTCATTGTTCTTACCAAAGTGACCACTCCCCTTTTCTGAGGGTTAAAGTTGGATACGTAAACCCGGTCTTTGGCGTTGTATGAACGTCTCAGGGCGGTAGCCTTGATCTTTTTTGTTGTTACTTTACGTCCTTTTCGGACTAATTGATTAATTGTCGGCATTTTTATGACTCCTTTCAGTCGTAATTTCTAATTTTTAATTCTTAATTTTTATTCAATTTTTAATGTATTAATATTTAATCATTAGATCATTTAGATTTGATTAAAAATTAAACAACCAATTAAATCTTAGATTTAATTACAAAAATTTTAAATTATTGAAGGATAAGAGAAATACACTGAGGTATAAAAATTATCCTTCACCCATTAAGGGTTACTCTAATTCGGAAAATTTCCGAACCAGTCTTATGATTGATCCATCCCAGCTCTTTCAGGGCTAGTAGGGATCAGACGACCGATAATAACATTTTCTTTGAGTCCGAGCAACTTGTCGACTTTACCGGCGGCGGCGGCTTCGGCTAAGACGGTTGTAGTCTCAACGAAGGAAGCTGCTGAGAGGAAGCTTTCAGTTTGAAGTGAAGCTCTAGTTATTCCAAGGATAATAACTCCAGCTGTTGATGGTTCTCCGCCTTCGGCCAAAACTCTGGTATTTTCTTCTTCGAATCTGGTTTTGTTGATGACTTCTCCAGGCAGGAGAACGGTGTCACCTTGTGATTCGATTCTGACTTTATCTGACATTTTTCTAACGATAACTTCAAAATGTTTTTCGTTAATATGCACTCCTTGGGATTCATAAACTTCTTTGGCGGCATCAACGATGTATCTTTGAGCAGCTCTCATACCTTTAACTCTTAATACTTCTTTAATATCTAAGTGACCGGAGGCTAGTTGAGTTCCTGCTGAGATCAGCTGACCTTCTTCAACTGAGATTTCAGAAGTCATTGAAACAACGTATTCACGCTCTTCGTGAGGCTTGGTTGTGGTTCTAACTCTAATGATCCGGCCTGTTTCTGTATTTGAGATTGAGACTTTTCCGGCAATTTCTGAGATTGGGCTGGTTGATTTTGGAGTTCTCGCTTCAAATAACTCTTCTACACGAGGTAGACCCTGGGTAATATCAATACCGACAACACCTCCGGAGTGGAAAGTACGCATTGTTAACTGAGTACCTGGTTCTCCGATAGCCTGGGCGGCGACAACTCCAACTGGTGTTCCTAAGTTAACTGGTTTTCTGGAAGAAAGGTCAAGACCGTAACAGGCGGCACAAATACCATATCTAGCTTCGCAAGTAAGTGGAGCTCTAACTGTCATTTCAGTGACATTGCTCTTGAATAATTCTTCAACTTCAGGCTCTTCAAGATAAACTCCGTCAGCCATGATTTGTTTTTTGGTTTTTGGATCGATGACCTTACCTAAGACTTTTCGTCCCAAGAGCCTTGAGGTGTTAGAGGCAGCGTTGTCATGAATTAATTCAACCAGGAAACCGTTTTGAGTTCCACAATCTTCAATTCGAACAATCATGTCGTGGGAAACATCAACCAACCTTCGAGTTAGGTAACCGGCATCCGCAGTCCTGATAGCACGATCGGCGACACCTTTTCTAGCTCCTCTACATGATGTGAAGTACTCGAACACACCTAGTCCTTCACGATAGTTAGATTTGGTAGGAAGTTCGACGATTTTACCGGTTGGATCAACTGAGAAACCTCTCATACCGGCTGTCTGGGCGATTTGGGCCATGGTTGCACGAGCTCCTCCGGACTGGATAATAACCTGGATTGGATTTTCAGCGTCAATTGCGGCAAAAGTCTTTCTAACGATTTCGTCTCCGATTCTGGTCCAGACTTCTTGAGCGAGTGCTCTTTTTTCTTCGATGGTAATAATTTCTTTCTTGAGGTTATCTTCAATTTCAGAAATTTCTTTATCACCCTGGGCGATTAAAGCGCCTTTTTCAGGGATGATTCGATTGTCGAAAATACCGACTGACAGACCGGAAATTGTTGAACCCCAGAAACCAAATTCTTTAATATCGTCGATGAGTTGGGCAACTTCGTCTTTGGTAAATCTTTTAAAAGCCTGCATGATGATTTTGGAGATTCCGCCAGCGTTAATTGTTTCGTTGACGAACCTTAATGATTCAGGCAGGAAGTTGTTGAAGATAATTCTTCCAACTGTGGTTTCGATGATCGCATCAGCTGTCTTGAATTTAATTAAGTGTCTTAAATCTAAGTTACCAGTCTGGTAGGCAAATTCAGCTTCTTCCTGGGAGAAGACTTTATCGGTGAGGGTTTTGGATTTGTCGATTGAGGTTACGTAGTATGAACCCAAAGCCATTTCACGGTTTGGAACGTTGATTGGGCTGGAGTTTGAGGGTCTTAAAATGTTTTCTTTGGCCATCATTAGAGTTTTAGCTTCTTCTTTAGCTTTTTCTGACAATGGAACGTGGACAGCCATTTGGTCTCCGTCGAAATCGGCATTGAAACCCGCACAGATACATGGGTGGATTTGGATCGCATTACCATCGATTAAGATTGGGAAGAAGGCTTGAATACCTAATCTATGTAAGGTTGGTGCACGATTGATCAATACTGGATGATCTTTGATAACTTCTTCTAAGATGTCCCAAACTTCTGGTGGTCTGAATTCCAAAACATTCTTAGCACCTTTGACGTTTGATGCTAACCCTCTGGAGATAACTTCTCTTAGTACGAATGGTTTGAACATTTCCAAAGCCATTTCTTTAGGTAATCCGACTTGGGCAAGTTTTAGTTTTGGACCAACGATAATAACTGAACGGCCGGAATAGTCAACACGTTTTCCAAGTAAGTTTTGGCGGAAGCGTCCTTGTTTTCCTCTTAACATCTCAGAAAGAGATCTTAATTGGTGAGTTCCAGGGCGTCTAGTTGTACGGGATGAAGAATCGATTAAAGAATCAACAGCTTCCTGTAACATTCTTTTTTCGTTCCTTAAAATGATTTCTGGAGCACCGAGGTCGATGAGTCTTTTCAAGCGGTTGTTTCGGTTAATAACCCTTCTGTAAAGATCATTTAAGTCAGAAGTTGCAAAGCGACCTCCAGGGAGTTGAACCATCGGGCGTAGGTCTGGTGGAAGAACAGGTAGGATTGTCAAAATCATAGAGGCTGGTGAGATTTTTGATTTTCTCATTCCTTCTACTAGTCTTAATCTTTTGGTGGCTTTAATATGGCGCTGACCTGAAGATTTTGAGACTTCAACTCTTAATTCTGAGGCTAATTTATCAAGATCAGTTTTTCCTAAGACATCAAGTAAGGCTTCAGCACCCATTTTGACTTCGATGAAATCTGAGACTCCGTATTCATCCAATTTAAAGAACTCATCTTCGGAGAGAAGTTTCATAGCTGAGATGTTTTTTACTAAATCACCGACTGTTTTATAGATTTCTTCAAGCTGTGAAAGCTCAACTAAATTAGCTTCTTTTAATTTAGCGATTCCCTGTCTTGAGGAAATCTGCATTTCCTGAGCGGTTAGTTCGAATTTATCGCCAGCGCCGGATTTTTTCTTGAATTCTTTGACTGCATCATCAGTTTCTTTTTCAGCAGCGGCTATAGCCGAATCAAGAGATTTTTTAGATTCATCCTGCTTTTTCTCTAAATCTTTAGTTAACTTTTCGAAAGCGGCTTCTTTTTTATCAGCATCAATGTTAGTTACCAGGTAAGAAGCGAAATAGATGACTGATTCCAAGCTTTTCATTGTCAAATCCAAAATCAATGACAATTTGCTTGGTGCGCCTTTAACAAACCAGATGTGTGCAACTGGTGAGGCTAACGAGATGTGGCCCATTCTTTCGCGTCTGACTTTGCTTTGGGTTACTTCAACTCCGCACTTGTCGCAGATAACGCCGCGGTAACGAATTCTTTTGTATTTACCACAATAGCATTCCCAATCTTTTGTTGGACCAAAAATGTTTTCGGCAAATAATCCGTCTTTTTCAGCTTTTAATGTTCGGTAGTTGATAGTCTCGGGTCTGGTGATTTCACCAAAAGACCAGCTTCTAATTGTTTCTGGTGAGGCTATTGCGACTTTTAGTGTTTCGAAATCAAGTAAATTATTCATCTTCGTCAGATCCTTTCTCCATAGCTTGGGCTGCTAGATCAGCCAATGCATCTTCTTCTGTTGTATTATCCACATCCGGCTCTACTTCTACAACCCCCGCTTCTATAGGTTCTGAGTCCATTGCATTTTCTGCTGGGGCTTCAGGCTCGCCTTCTGAGCTTAGAACTTCCATTGGCGCGCTTTCGGCGGATAATTCGCTTTCTTCAGCAACTGCCCCGACACCCAGAGCTTGCTTTGCGGCCTCAAGGGTTGCCTGATCTTCAGAGGTAACTTCTTTAACGGCTTCTTCAGTTACTTCTTTAATTCCCTGAGGAATAACTTCAATACCTAAGCTTTGGAGCTCTTTAACCAGAACCTTAAAAGATTCAGGGATCAAAGCTTGTGGGATTTCAGTTCCCTTAATGATAGCTTCAAAAGCTTTAGCACGTCCAACTACGTCATCAGATTTTAAGGTCAACATTTCCTGCAAAATGTTGGCTGCACCGTATGCTTCCAGCGCCCAAACTTCCATCTCTCCAAGTCTCTGACCACCCATTTGAGCTTTACCACCCAAAGGTTGCTGGGTAACGAGTGAGTATGGGCCAGTAGAGCGCGCGTGAGTTTTGTCTTCAACCATGTGGATTAACTTAAGGAAATAAGCGACACCGACTACAACTTCCTGTTTAAAGTATTCACCAGTTCTACCGTCAATTAACTTGGATTTAGCTGAGGGAGCCATTCCGGCTTTTTCGAATTGCTCAAGAAGAACTGATTCAGGTAGTTTTTCAAAAACTGGGGCTGCGACTTTATAGCCTAATGTTTTAGCGGCTAGACCTAAATGAGCTTCCAATAACTGACCTAAGTTCATACGGGAAAGCACTGTAACTGAAGAGATGATGATATCCAAAGGTGTTCCATCTTCTAAATGAGGCATGTCAGCTGCTGAAACGATTTTAGAGATAACACCTTTGTTTCCGTGACGACCGGCTAGCTTATCTCCAGCGGTAACTTTACGAAGTTGGGCTACTTTAACTTTAATTCTTTGGAGAACTCCAGCGCCTAGATCATCGCCGCCTTCTCTGGAAAGAATTTCAATTCCAATAACAGTTCCTTTTTCGCCGTGAGGCATTCTCAAAGAGGTATCACGAACTTCTTTAGCTTTTTCTCCGAAGATAGCTCTTAATAATCTTTCTTCTGCTGTTAATTCTGTTTCACCTTTTGGCTGAACTTTACCAACTAAAATATCACCCGGGGCAACTTCGGCACCAATTCTAACTATACCGGTTTCGTCAAGATTTGCTAAAGCTTCTTCTGAAACATTTGGGATGTCAGGAGTTACTTCGTCAGGACCTAATTTGGTTTCAACTACGTCAGTGTTGTACTCTTCAATGTGGATTGAAGACAAAACATCATTTCTGACTAATCTGTTGGAGATGACGATAGCGTCTTCATAACCTAATCCGTCATAGCTCATGTAACCGATAAGTAAGTTTGTACCCAGAGAGAGTTCTCCCCCGTCTGTTGAGGTTCCTTCGATTAACAAATCACCTTCTTTAATTTTTTGATTAGGCACGACTGCTGGTTTTTGAGAGTAAGAAGTCATAGCAGGGGAGTTAACGAATTTTTTAACTTTGAATTCCTGTTTCTGGCCTTTTCCGGAAAGCATGACTTTATCGCCGTCAACATAAGTGATTTCACCGTCAAAAGGAGCCCGTACAGTTCTGGCCATAGTGTCGGCGATTAGGGTTTCCATTCCAGTTCCAATAATAGGAGCCTGAGGTAAGAGCAATGGAACTGCCTGGCATTGCATGTGTGTACCCATCAGAGCCCGGTTAGCATCATCGTGAGCCAGGAAAGGAATTAAGGAAGCGGAAGTTCCAACAATTTGTTGTGGTGAGATATCAATTAATTTGATGTTTTCTACTTCAGTCTCAAAGAAGCTGCCCATGAAGCGGACAGGGACTCTTTTTTGGTTAATATAGCCCTCATCATCCACGTTAATTGTAGCTTCGGTGATGTGTTGATCTTCTTCGTCGTCAGCTGTTAAATAAATTACTTCATCGGTGACTCGCATCTTGCCATTGGTTTTAACAACTTTTTTATATGGAGTTTCTAAGAAGCCATATTCGTTGATTCTGGCAAACAAAGCTAAATAAGTAACCAATCCAATGTTTGGCCCCTCGGGAGATCTAATAGGGTCAACACGACCGTATTGGGAATGGTTAATATCTCGGATAGAGAAAGAAGCACGGTCTCTGGAGATACCACCGGTTCCGGTAACTGATAATCTTCTTAAATGGTCGATTTCTGAGAGGGGATTGGTCTGATCTAAAATCTGGGAAAGTTGTGAGCTTCTGAAGAATTCGTTGATAGCGGCGATAACCGGGCGGGCGTTAACTAAGCCAGCTGCAGTGATTTCCTGGTCGAGGGAGAGCAAGCTCATTCTTTCTTTGATAACTCTTTCAAGTCTTTGCAAACCAATCCAAAAGGCGTTTTGAGCTACAAGTTCTCCAACCATTCTGACTCTTCGGTTGGCTAAGTGATCAATATCGTCAACTTTACCTTTACCGTTGGCTAAGCTGATCAGATATTTTAAGGTGGCTACTATATCTTCTTTGGTCAAGACCCAGTTTTCAGGTGAGTTAGGAGTTTCGAGGTTTAATCTTTTGTTGATCTTGAATCTTCCGACGCGAGTTAAGTTATATCTTCTACCGTTAAAGAACATGTTTTGTAGAAGTGATTTGGCAGTTTCCAAAACAACCGGATCTCCAGGTCTCATTTTTCTGAAGATTTCAAGAAGAGCTTCGTTTTGATCTTTGGTCGGGTCTTTAGCTAAGGTTGATTCGATGTAACGATGTTCACCGTTATTATCGACTGATTCAAACATGGTTCTGATTTCGTCTTCTGAGAATCCTAAGGCTCGCAATAAAGTTGTGGCTGCGAATTTGCGGCGTCTGTCGATTTTAACTGTTAAGACGTCGGATCTTGAGACTCCAAATTCTAACCATGAACCATGCTGAGGTCTGATTTCTGCGCCATATAATCTTCGGCCGGTGATTGGATCATCTGAAGCTGAGAAAAATGCTCCTGGTGAGCGAACGATTTGGTTGATTATGACTCTTTCAACTCCGTTGACAATAAAGGTTCCCTTTTCGGTCATTTGGGGGATATCCCCAAGGAAGGCTTCTTGTTTATATGTTTCTTCTGTTTGGAGATTAGTTAAAGTAACGCGGACTTTTAATGAAGCTTCAAAAGACAAACCTTTCACTTTGCAGATCTCAGGAGTCATTTTGGTTTTACCAAAGAAGTATTCTCCAAACTCAAGCTTCCAGTTTTTGCCGGTAAAGTCGGTAACAGGAGTAATGTCCTGAAGTAACACACCAATGCTTTCTTCCAGGAATTTTTTATAGGAATCGCGCTGCAGTTTTGTGAGGTCGAGTTTTTTGATCTGGTTGGTTCGATTGCCCCAGTAATTTCTTCCGTTTATAGTACTAGCTGTTGGTTGGATCTGCATAAGTTAGCCGCTTTGCGATTAATACACCAAAAAAGGTACGCATACATCTTCAGTAGTATGCCTACCAAACTTACCAATATTTAGGTTAAGGGGTAATATACAATAAGTCTCATAG
>CAYNRM010000039.1:0-881 GCA_964399555.1 uncultured Gammaproteobacteria bacterium
TTGATGTCCAATACAACTACTTTGGCATCAGCGTTTGCGAATTGTTC
This sequence comes from uncultured Gammaproteobacteria bacterium, assembly GCA_964399555.1. Classification (GTDB taxonomy): domain Bacteria; phylum Patescibacteriota; class Microgenomatia; order Daviesbacterales; family UBA10151; genus JACPKO01. Next base: position 48 of record CAYNRM010000039.1, read on the forward strand.
GACGATTTTTTCGCCGATTAAGCCAGCTCCCCCATTAACAAAAGCAATCTTTCCATTTAGGGAGTAGACGTTCTCGGGTTTTTCAGAATTACCTGTTTCCAATGTTACCAAAGAATTTCTTACTAAAGATTCAAGGATTCTAAAATCTGTTTCTGTGTCGATATCGATTGAGGTAATTGGGTCCATGATAAAAGCGATTGTGTCATCTGAGATTTTATCTAGTTTTGATTTTTCATCCCTTAAATACTCTGATCTATAAATATAAATGGAGTTGTTCATATCGAAAACTTCGGGGGCATCCTGACGTCGCGTGAAGTTACCGGCTTTTGCATATTTGACACGGCCGTTTTTTTCTACCTCTAGCATATTAAAGTAGGGATTTCTGTGGGATGGGGTTACTGTAACCAGGTTTTTAGGATTTTTCTTTTTGAAAAGTTTGTAGGCTTTTTCTAAATCTTTAATGCTTCTTACCGGGGCTGTTACAGGTAAATCAATTACCGCATCGAATTTTTCTTTATATACTTTTTCGGCTTCACTTAGGGCATGTGTTAAAACCGGAAGGGTTGGAGAGGTATCTGTTGCTAGATTTTTAGGGCGCATAAAAGGGACCTCGGCTCCGCAATTTAGGGCGATTTCTGCAATTTCTTTTGAGTCGGTAGTGACGATAACATGGCTCGCCCTACCCCAATCTAAAGCTTGTTTAATTGTGTAATAAATGAGTGGTTTTCCGGCAAGGGATTTTATGTTTTTGCCCTTAACGCCTTTTGATCCGCCTCTGGCGCAAATTGTTATTAAGATATTATCCATTGTTTTTAAAATTGATTATTTTTTTTT
>CAYNRM010000039.1:891-11419 GCA_964399555.1 uncultured Gammaproteobacteria bacterium
GCATCGCTTTGATTATTCATCATTTGGGGATTATCAATATTTTTGAAGAAATATTCAAGCTCAGAAGAAAAGGAAATGTTCCTGTCAGTACCAAATTGTTTTCGAGAAATCATCTTTTCATTCTTATACTCTTCTATCGTGCAATTTACCAGGTCCCCAATGACAGTCAGATTTTTGAAATCTATTTGAATTAATCTTTGTTTTTTGTGACTTAGAAAGTTTATGTGCAAATTAACAGGAGAAAGTTTTGTGTTAATTAAGACATCGGCATAATCTTCGACATTAACAGTTAAGTCGCTTCTCCTTGAGAACTGTCCTTTCACTATTTTTATTTCCCCGAGCAGATAATTTATGTAGTCAAATTCGTGGGATAGATCGAGAATTACCCCCCCGCCCATGTTTTTATTAGTGCGGTAACTTTTTTTATAGTCGGTACCTCTTCTCCAGTTTGGCAAATAAGAAGTGGTAGTTACTTTTAGATGCAGTGGTTCGTATTTATCGACAAATTTTTTTAAAGCTTTAATAACCGGATGGAAACGCAGGTTGTAGCCCACCATTGTGACGAGTTTCTTGGATTTAATAATTTTAATTAACTTATCGAGTCCGGTTAGTTTGTCACCTAATGGTTTGTCTATGAATATTTTGCAGCCGATTTCGGCACATCTTATTGCAGTTTTTATATGCAGAGATGTTGGATTTGTAATGAATGCAATGTCTGGATTGATTTTTTTTACACCTGACCAACTTCTCACTTCTTTTATACCTAAAGAATTAGGAGATTTACTCTTTCCGGATCTAAAAGCATATAAATCATGGTTATACTTATCTAATAACATCTGCGCGTGACGCTGACCGATAGAACCTAAACCGAATAAGACGATTTTCATCAGTCAGATTATACATCTTCATATTGATCCTGCGGTACAAACATGTTAGAAATATAGCCACTCTATGGCGAATCCATTTATTACAATTGCGAAAAGAAAAATTGGCCCTGATTTTAGTCCTTTTGTGATTGCGGAGGTCGGGATTAATCATGAGGGGAGCTTTAGAAAAGCCATCAGGATGGTTGATGATGCAAAGACTGCCGGATGTGAGTGTGTTAAATTTCAATCGCATGTGATTGATGATGAGATGATTCCTGAAGCGAAGAATGTTATTCCGGGTCATACTAAAGAATCGATTTTTGAGATTATGGAGAGATGTGCTTTATCTGAGGATGAAGAGATTAGATTGAAGAAATACGTTGAAGACTTAGGAATGATCTATTTATGTTCGCCTTTTTCGCGAGCGGCTGCGGATAGGTTGCAAAAAATGAATGTTCTGGGTTTTAAAATTGGATCTGGTGAATGTAATAATTATCCGCTTATCGATCATATTGCGTCTTTTGGAAAACCGATTATTCTATCGACGGGGATGAATGATATTCCTTCAATTAAGATTGCTGTTAAAACTATCCAAAAACATAATGCTCCCCTCGCGTTATTCCATTGCACATCTCTCTACCCTACCCCTTATGAGAAAGTTCGACTAGGAGGAATTGCGGAGCTTATGAAAGCTTTTCCGGGGATTCCTATTGGATTGTCAGATCATTCTATTGGAAATTACACTTCATTTGGGGCTGTGGCTTTAGGTGCGTCTTTAATCGAAAAACATTTTACTTCCAGCAAAAAATGGGCTGGGCCGGATATCGCAATTTCTATAGATACTTCGGAACTTAAAGATCTAATTATGGGAGTTGATGCCATTCACAAAGCTTTGGGTGGTAAAAAGGGAATTTTGAAAGAAGAGAAACCAACTATAGATTTTGCTTATGCTTGTGTTGTTTCAATTCAGGAAATAAAGAAGGGCGAGAAATTTACAAAGGATAATTTGTGGGTTAAAAGACCCGGAACCGGTCAGATCAAGGCTGTTGATTTTGAAAAAGTTTTGGGGAAAACCGCACTAAAAAATATTAAAAAAGATGTGCAAATAAAATGGAGTGATTTAAAGTTAAAAAAATGAAAACTAGCATTCAGAGATGGAAAATTGGTTTTGCTATAGATAATCAAGAATATATCGGTAACGATTTACTCGCGCAGAAGCTTTCTAAAAAGGGATACAACGCACTTATCCGAGATTATGTTTATATTTCACCGGAGAATGTTAAGAAAACTTTTTTACATATTCCTTTTGCCTGGGAATCTTTCAAAGGTCAGGGAATTGATCTTGGATCAGGAGTTGGATGTATTTCATCAACTGTTGCACGTAAACCTGATGTTAAAAAAATCTATAGCGTTGAACTTGTTGAAAGCGTCGTAACACTTTGTCAGCCTATTGTTATTAATAAGATACTGAAAACTGAGGAGAGGAAGAAGGTTGTTTCAGTTATTGGCGATTTTGATAACCTACAAATTAAAGATTCACAACTTGATTTCGCGGTTTCCTGGTTTTCGATGCACCATTCTGTAAATCCGGTTGTGACTTTTAAAGAGGCCCTAAGGGTTTTGAAACAAGGAGGGAGATTTATTTTTGTTGATAAGATTCACAATAACGATACTCCGGATACAGAAATTGAGAGGATGTTGAATATCATTTATTCTGAAGATTTTTTGAAGAATAATTTTAGACCTCCAGGAATTAGGCTCACCAGGCGGGAGAATGGTGAGCATGAATATAGATTTTTTGAGTGGGAAAAATTTATTAAGAAATCAGGTTTTAAGATTATAACTGAAATTATTGTTAAGACCGATAATGAAGAAAACCGTAGAATAAAAAATGATAATAAACTTGATGAGGTGTTTGTTGATTATGACGTGGGCGGATTTGGGAACCGAGCTATTGGTTTTGTTTTAGAGAAATCTGCAGAATAATTCTTACAAAGCGAAGCTTGCGACTTCGTGAAATTATGAAAAGAAAAATATTGTTTATTACCGAGAGAAGAGCTGATTATAGTCGGTTAAAGCCGATTATGAAGGCTGTGCAGAAATCTTCCCAGCTTGAGATGCAGCTAGTTGTTACCGGAATGCATTTATTAAAGAAATTTGGGGAAACTAAGAAAAATATTATTAAGGATGGGTTTAAGATTGATGAGATTGTGCCGATTTTTTCAGAAAAAGACAGGGACGACGGTGCTTCGATGGTCCGCGGGATGGGCAAGGCTTTAATTGCATACTCCGATATTTTTGCGAAGTTAAAACCTGCTGTAGTTTTTTCGGGATTTGATATTGGGGCAAATTTTGCGGCAGGGATTGCCGGAATGCATATGAATATTGTGGTGTCACATATTCAGGGGGGGGAAGTTTCCGGGACTGTAGATGAGGTTATCAGACATGCGATGACTAAGTTTTCGCATATTCATTTTGCGGCGACCGAGAAAAGCGCGAAGAGGATTATTAAACTCGGTGAAGACCCTAAGTATGTTTTTAATGTTGGTAGTCCGAGTTTGGATACGATTCACAATATTGATTACCCTACCAAGGAGGAGATGGCGAAGAAGTATAATTTTGACCCTGAGAAACCGTTAATTATTGTTTTGCAGCATCCGGTTACAACTGAGGTAGACCAGGTTGTTTCACAGATTAAGAAAACGGTGGATGCGGTTTCAGAAGTTAATAAGAAGCATACTTCCCAAGCTTTGGCAGTTTATTCTAATAATGATGCTGGTGGGCATAGGATTGTGGAGCATTTGAAAAAATCCGGGATTACAGCTTATCCGCATATTGCATATGAGGATTTTTTAAGATTAATGAAGGTTGCTTCTGTTTTAGTAGGGAATTCGTCAGCGGGGATTCATGAAGCTCCTTCTTTGAAATTGCCGACTGTTAATATTGGGACAAGGGAGCAACTCCGGGAACGAGGAGAAAATGTGATTGATGTCGATTATGATAAAGCAGAGATTGTGAGAGCAATTGAGAAAGGGATGTTTGATGGTAAATTCAGGAAAAAAGTGGAGAGAGCGACAAATCCTTATGATAACGGGAATACGGCAGAACAGGTGGTTAAAATTCTTGAAACGATCGAACTGCCTCCAATTCAAAAGGTGATAACATATTAAAATTATGCAGCCTTTTCGAGTTGGGATTATTGGTGGGATGGGATTTATTGGCGAATATCTTATAAAGAAATTGGGAGATAACCCGAAAAACAGTGTAAATGTATTTTTGAATAAAACCCAACCAAAGACAAAGATTGGTGGTGTTGAGTATTTTCAAATCGATGAGAATTTTGAGAATAATTTGAGGGATTTGGACTGCCTTATTATATTAAGCCAACCGAATCGTAAGTTAATTGAGCGAATTATTGGATCAAGCATAAGAATTAAGAAAATTATTTATGCCTCTACCCTTCTTTTATACGGTAATTCCAGAACTCCGGTTGATGAGAATTTCAAGATCCAGCCTTTGAATGAGTATGAGAAAGAGAAGGCTTTAGAGGAAAAGATGCTAATTGATTTTTCTGGAAGAAAGGATCCGCTGTTAACTATTGCCCGGATTGCTAATGTTTATGGAGATGTTAAAAACCGAGGAGTTGTACAGAAAATTATAATGTCTGTTTTGCATGGTGAGGAATTTACTGTTAATAATAATGGTCAGCAGATTAGGGACTATATTTTTGTTGAAGATGTAGTAAATTATTTATCTTATTTAGTTGATAGAAAACCAGAAGAGAGGATTGAGGTTTTCAATATTTGTACTGGTGAAGGGATTTCGATAAAACAATTGATATCTCTGGTCGAGGATTTGACTTTAAAAAAAATAATTCACAAAGACGGGAGCCAGGCCGCGGAGAAAGAGTCTATTATTGGTGACAATAGAAAGATTGCTGAGGTCTCGAAGATGAAACCAAAATATGACATTAGAGAAGGATTAAAGAAGACATACCGGAACTATTTAAAATCAATCTAAATGTACGTAAGAATTATTCCCAGACTTGATATCAAAGGCCCGAATTTAGTTAAGGGAATTCATCTTGAGGGTTTGAGAATTTTGGGAAAACCTGAACAGTATGCTAAATATTATTTTGAAGGCGGGGCAGATGAACTTTTATATATGGATGTCGTAGCTTCACTCTACGACAGGAATAGCCTGCACGAGATTATCACCAGAACTGCTAAGGAAATTTTTATTCCTTTAGCTGTTGGAGGAGGAATTCGGAGTATTGAGGATATGCAATCAATTTTTAGGGCAGGGGCAGATAAAGTTTCTATCAATACTGCGGCGGTAAAGAATCCAAAATTAGTATCTAAAGCTGCGAATCTTTTTGGATCAGCAAATTTAGTCGTTTCGATTGAGGCTATTAAGCAGGATAACGGGCAATATTATGCATTTACTGATAATGGGCGGGAAAAAACTGGACTAGAAGTTATCTCCTGGGCTAAGGAAGTTGAGAAATTAGGGGCGGGAGAAATTATTCTAACCTCTGTTGATAGGGAAGGAACCGGGAAAGGTTTTGACCTGGATTTTATAACTAAAGTTGTTGATGCAGTTAATATCCAGGTTGTTGTACATGGTGGAGCGGGAAAGCTTCAGGATATTAAAGAGGCTGCTGAGATTCACGGAGTTGGCGGTATAGCTTTGGGATCAATACTTCATTACGAAGCTTTGGAGAAATTTAGTAAGGATATAGAGCTTGAAGAAGGAAGCTCTAGGTTTATAAAAAGCGGATTTTCGTATAAGAATGTTGAGAAAACCAGTATTGAACAAATTAAGAGATTCCTTAAGAAAAATGGGGTTTTAACAAGGATATGAAAATTGCAATTATTGACTATAAATTAAGTAATCTGTTTTCAGTGGCACATGCTTGTGAATACGTTGGACTTGAGGTTCAAATTACATCAAACCCTTTAGAGATTCAGGAAGCAGATGCTCTAATCTTGCCTGGTGTCGGGGCATTTGGTGACGCTATGAAGAATTTGGATAAATTTGGACTTATGGGGCCGATACTAGCTCATATTAAAGAGAAAAAGGCGTTTATGGGAGTTTGTTTGGGACTACAGCTTTTATTTGAGGAGAGTACAGAATTTGGTACTTATAAAGGACTCGGGATTTTTAAAGGACCTGTCGTTAAATTTCCTAATGAAAATTATAAGGGTGAGGAAGTTAGAGTGCCGCATATTGGGTGGGATAAGGTTGAGATGAAAAAGAGTACTCCATTTTTTGAGGGTGTTAAAGACTCGGAGTTTATGTATTTTGTGCACTCATACTTTGTAAAACCGGAAGATAATGATATTATCGCAGCGAGCACGAATTACGAGGGAATTGAGTTTGCCTGCGCTGTTTCTAAAGATAATATTTTTGCTGTACAATTTCATCCAGAGAAAAGCGGCAAGAACGGTCCACTACTTTATAGAAATTTTGCTAAAGTCGCTGATCAGTTTAAACGATAGAATAATTGCTCAAAGTTATTGGGAATAAATATGGATTCATTTGCTACAGCTGGGTTAAAAAAATCAGAAACTCACCAATTCTCCCCTACCAGAAAAAAGGATTTTAAAGTACTTTACGGTCTTCCCTCAGAAGTTAAATTTTGCACTAGATGTATTATTTCTAACCAACGACCTAACTCAACGGTTGAGTTCAAGAACAAGCAGGCTAATAAAAAAGAAACTATCCCCATGGATAAGGATGGGGTTTGCTCGGCCTGCAGGTATGCTGACATTAAAGAAACAGAAATTGATTGGGAGAAGAGGGAAAAAGAGCTAATTAAGCTGTGCGATTTTTACAGAAGTAAGAAAGGAAATTATGACTGCATTGTTCCAGGATCTGGAGGAAAAGACAGTGCATTTACTTCACATATTCTCAAGTATAAATACAAAATGAACCCATTGACTGTAACTTGGGCGCCGCATATTTATACAGATATCGGGTTTGAGAATTTTAAATCATGGATTCATTCGGGATTTGATAATGTTTTATTCACTCCGAACGGGAAACTACACAGACTATTAACAAAACTCGCATTTGTGAATTTATTGCATCCGTTCCAACCATTTATCGTTGGACAAAGACATATTGCTCCTAAGCAATCAGTTTTGCAGAAAGTGCCTTTAATTTTTTATGGGGAGAATCAGGCAGAATATGGACATAATATTAAAGAGAATTTTAAGCCGACTATGGATCCGAAATTTTATGAGGACGATGTTGATTTTAACAAGATTTTCTTGGGCGGAGTTAAAGCTAAAGATTTATTAAAGCAGTACAAGTTACAGGAAAATGATTTACTTCCCTATTTGCCGGCAGATAAAGCGGCCATAAAAAAAATCGGGACGACGGTTCACTATTTAGGATATTACTTAAAATGGGATCCGCAGGAGTGTTATTACTATGCTTCAGAACATACAGGATTTAAGCCTAACAATGAACGGACTGAAGGATCTTATTCAAAGTATTCATCTATTGATGATAGGATAGACCCATTTCATTACTACACCACTTTGGTAAAATTTGGATTAGGCAGAGCGTCATACGATGCATCACAAGAAATCAGGAATAAGAAGATAACCCGAGAGGAAGGAGTCGCCTTAGTTAAAAGATTTGATACCGAATTTCCTGCGAAGTATTTTAAGCAGATACTTGATTATATGGATTTAAGCGAAAAAGAATTTTCGACTCTTATTAATAAAGGCCGCTCGCCGCATATTTGGAAACTTGAGGATAATCAATGGAAACTACGCCGTCCGGTTTGGGAGGAAAATGCGTCAGCTTAAAACAATACTGCTAATCGGGTCAGGGAATATCGGCAGCCGTCATCTGCAGGGACTGGCAAAAGTTAAAAGTCCTTTATCCATTGAAGTTTTTGATCCGTCTATTGATTCACTAAAAGTTGCGGAAGAAAGATTTAAGCAAATACCAAACCACGGGAAACACCAGATTATTTTTCTTACTGATTTCAGAATGATTTCCAGTAAGGTTGATGTGGCGATTATTGCGACGAGTTCTAATATACGCCGTAAAGTTACAGAAGAATTACTTGCCCAATCAGAAGTGAAAAATATTATTTTTGAGAAATTGCTTTTTCAGAAGAAAGCCGATTATGCTTTTGTTGATAAATTGTTAGATAAGAAAAGAATTAATGCCTGGGTAAATTGCAGTATGAGAGTCACGCCGTTCTACAGGAATCTTAAGGAGAAATTTGAAGGTAAGAGGATTGTTTATTTACTAACAGGAACAAAGTTTGGGATTGCTACTCAGGCTATTCATTTTATTGATCATATGGTTTATTTACTAGAGAGTTATGATTTTAAGGTTGATACTTCACTTCTCGACAGAGAGATTCTGAAAAGTAAGCGGGCCGGGTTCTTAGAATTAACGGGCACCTTGAAGGTTAGTTTTAAGAATGGCAGTGTCGGGGTTTTTGCTGATTTTAAAGAGGGTGATGCACCAATTATTGCAGAAATTTATAGTGATAATTTAAAAGTAATTGCAAATGAATCAACGAGGGAAACGTTTATTTCTTCATCCCCAAAATGGGTTATAAATCCGGCTAGGGATCAGTTATTATTCCAAAGCGATATGACTAATCAAGTTATCGAGGATATCCTAAAGAGTGGTGAGTGCGGCTTGCCAACTTATCAGGTGTCGAAGATTGTTCATCTAAAATTACTTGAGAGTCTACTTAAATTCTTTAATAACAACTCGAAAACAAAATATGAATATTATCCGTTTACATAAATGACTAAAAACACAGAACCGGTTTTATTAATAGGTGCAGGTTATATGGGGATTGAATTTGCCAAGGTTCTTAAAGCTTTAGGTAAAGAATTTATAGTCGTTGGACGCGGGAAGAAATCGGCCCTGGAATTTGAGAAGGAAATAGGAGTGAAGGTTTTTGAGGGCGGGATTGAAAAGTATCTGAAAGAGAATCCCAAAGTATTATCTACTGCAATCGTCGCGATTAGCGAAGAGCAATTAGGATCTGCTACCATATCACTTCTTAAACATGGGGTTAAGAAAATACTGGCTGAGAAACCCGGAGGTTCGACGTTTCAGGAAATAAAGAAAGTAGCGGATCTAACGAAGAAAAAAGGAGCAAAGGTTTATCTCGGGTACAACAGAAGGTTTTATGCATCGGTTGAGAAGGCCAGGGAAATTATCAGGAAGGACGGCGGAGTCTTGTCGTTATATTTTGACTTTACAGAGGCAGTGCATAAGATTGTCCCCCTAGTTAGAGCTCCCGGGGTTAAGGAGAATTGGTTTTTGCATAATTCAACTCATGTTATTGATATGGCATTTTATTTAGCAGGGCTTCCTAAGAAAATTAATTCTCAAGTGGCAGGATCCTTATCGTGGCATCCTGCAGGCGCTATATTTACGGGTTCCGGGATTTTGCAGAACAATGCTTTATTTTCATACCATGCTAATTGGAAATCGGCAGGTAGATGGGCTATCGAGATTATGACTAAGAATCGTAAATTATTTTTTAAGCCGCTTGAGAATCTGCAAATTCAGGAAACAGGGAGTTTTGAGGTGAAGGATTATTCTCTTGAGGATGAAATAGATATTAATTTTAAACCGGGGCTTCATAGGGAGACCGAGGCATTTTTTAATAGTAAGAAGAATCTATGCACTATCGAAGAGCAGGTTGATAATTTAATGTTCTATAAGAAAATTCTTGAAGGTGAAGGCTAGTTATTTTATTTTATTCCAACTATTTTTCTCAATAAGGGTATTTTTTGAATTATAACAACAAGTGGGATTGTAATCAGGAAGGTCAGAAAAGTATTTATTATCATATAGAGGGTGAGGTTTGGCATCGCCGGACTATCGGGGGTTATACCGAAGAATTTGCTTAGGGTATCAATAACAAGGAGATGATTTAGATATAATGCGAAACTAAGTGCTGCTATAAATGCGACGGGTTTTCGGATCCAGGAAACCAGTTCAACTTTTTTTGCCAGACTTCCCCTCATCAGCAGGTTAAAGGCACTTAGTGACATCATCATTACGCTAATACTCAAATACGAATCGGCATAAGTCTGGCCGCCGATGTAAAAAAGATCACTGAGATTGTTGTGGAATAACCATAGAGTTAGATAGCCGAAGATTACTGTTGATGTAAAACCTAATACAAATAGTCCGGTATAAAAATAAGTTTCGAACTTTGAGAGAACTGCTGGTTTTAATTTAATTATGTATCCATATAGATAATACCCCACCCACATCATCCAGTAGGTGAAAGTGCTGAAGACTTCACCCTCTCTCAGACTTAAATAGTAGAAAACATACGAAACAGCACCCAGGCTTAAGAAAAAGTAACAGATGTATTTTAGAACTTGTTCGTTCTTAGGTTCAGTTAAAAGATTCCATAATGGATTTAACAACTGAATCAAGAATAAGACAACCAGAAAGTATAAACTTGTGTGGGTGTTCTTGCTCAGGTTGTGAAAAATGCCAGCATAATCATAAGGTTCAGACCTCAAATACGCCATTAAGGCATAAACAAAATTGAAGATTATGTAATATGCGATTAAAGGAATCAATATTCTTTTGGCAATGCGACTGAAGTTATCTTGTATTGTTGTTGATTTTCCTAATACTAAGTAGCCGCT
>CAYNRM010000040.1:0-11307 GCA_964399555.1 uncultured Gammaproteobacteria bacterium
TACCATTTGTTAAGTTGAAGGTTCCGGTTGTAGATCCGATTGTTAAACCTTCATAAGTTGCATTAGATATTGCGCCTGTTGTTGAGATATCCCAGTCTGAAGTATTGATACTGCCTGTGTCGCCGTTGTCACCTAAGGTGAAGGAACCGTTGCCGACTAAAGCTCCGCCAAAGGTAGCTGCGCCGCCGGCTGAGATGGACCAGTCGTCGCCACCGGTTAGGGTGAGGGTAGTTGAAGAATTATTGTTACCGATGTCGATTATGTCAGCTGAGGTGGCGTTGGTGGCGATGTTGATGGTGTGAGCGCTGTCTGAAGTGACGCCGCCGATGTCTAATGTTCTTGTTCCTGAGCCATCACCGATGTTGAAGGTTGTGAGTCTGGTACCGAAGGTAGTGTAGTCGATGTCGATGGTGGCGACTGTGCCGGCGTCTGTGACTGCGATGTCAGTGTTTCCTGTTCCTGAGAAGTTAAGAGTATCGATGTTAGTTCCAATCGGAGTTCCACCTTCCTGGACTGCAACTACTGAGCTGACTGCACCGGTGTCGTTTGCACAATCCCAAGTATCGGTTGATTCAGTCCATTTCAAAACCTGACCATTACCGCAGCCCTGTAGAAGGGAGAGAGTGTCGGAGTAGGTTGCTAAACCTGAGCCTGATGATGTCCCTGACAATCCATCGGTAGCTGAGGTTAAGGCAATTGCGTCGGCGTCGATCTTGCCAGTAGCTACTGTTAAGGCTTCAGATGCTGAACCGGCATAAAGAATGCCATCGATTTCTAATGTGCCTTCTATATAAGCATCCTCACCGTTTAAGGTTTGAGTCGGGGAGCCGTTGCCGATTTTTAAGTTACCGGTTAAGACGTTAACTAAATCTGTTCCGGCTGAAGTTGTAATAGTTGTGGCGCCAGAGTTGCCAATAACAAATGTGTCTGTCCCGCCAACTTCAAGTTCTAATAAGTTAGGGGTAGCTGCGCCGGTTTCATTTAAGTGAATGAGAGATCCGGTAGCGGATGAAGCTAGTTGAGCTGTGGCGGTACCGTTGGATGTGGGTTGGATGATAGCGAAAGATCCAGAGAGAGCTGGTAAGGTAATAGTCTCGTCGAATCCGGCGTCAGCTCCGGCGATATTTATTTCGTTGTTGTCGACTGTGGTGCCTTCAAAGTAGAGGTTATTGCCAGTATTGCCATCACCATTAGTGCCTGTGAAAGCTACACCGCTGATTACATTACCTACGGCAGTAATGTCGCCAACTCCTCCGACGCCTCCAACTGTTTTCCATTCCAAGACATTTCCTGTCTGCCAGGTTAGAACGTAATCGGAAGAAGGAGCAGTAGCGTCGTGGTTGGGGAGTGTGTAAACTGCGTTTGTAGTTAAACTGTCAGGAGCTTTGAAGCCAATATATTGGGTAGAGGAAGCTCCGCCTTCCATGAATCTGACTTCGCCTGTTTCTCCTGCAGCAGTTCCGTATTGGTTGATTGTTAGTGCCACCGCTGAAGTTGGAGTGAGAGTGGCGGAAGGAGCTGATATTAATCCCGCTGAGGAAACTGAGAAAGCATTACCGGTTCCGGCGGTAAGAGATGTAGCAACGTCAAAAGATCCGGCAACACCTAAAACTGTAGTTAAAGTTGGAGCGAGCTGAATGTTAACTTCACTTAAGCCATCAATGCTAATGTCAAAGTCCCCACCTGCGAAATCTAGAGCATCGATATTTGAGTTTGTGAAACTGCTGCCATCAGCTTCTTCAATTCTAACGACTGCGGATCCAGCTCCCATTCCGCAATCCCAGCTTCCAGTACCAGCATTCCATCTTAAGATCTGATCGTTTGAGCATCCACGAAGTAGGGAGAGTCCTTCGGTGGTGACTTCTAATCCTGAGGTGGAAGTGATGGTTGTGGTGGTGCTTGTTGTGATGACATCCAAAGCAAGAGATACCGATCCGGAAGTTCCACCTCCTGAGAGGCCATTGCCTGCTGTAACTCCGGTTATCGTACCGCTTTCACCGACTGTGTCAGTGTCAGTATCACAATTGGCCCATGATCCAGAGATATAGCATCTGAATTTGTTTGATCCAGTATTGTAGTAAGTAGCGCCGTTAACACCTGAAGAAGGATCAGAAGCTAGTTGGCCCATATTGAGTGAACCAGTTAAGTTCAAAGAAGAAGTAGTCAGTCCTCCTGAGAAAACTGAAGCGATATTTGTGGTGGCGCCTCTTTCGGTTACCAGCTGAAGAGTGTCGGTGGTTGCTAGAGCTAAAGCTGAGATGATTGGGTTTTGAGGATCACCAGTAATTTCGATGTTTTCACCAGCAGTTAGCGTGTAAAGTAGGTTCGGAGCTGTGACATTTTGCGTGAAAAATCCTTCTCCGTCGACTGAGAGATTGCCGTTGATCTCAGTATCGATGTTGAGTTGGAGGAAGGAACCAGAAGGAGATGACTCAGCAAGAACTTGGCCGCCCAGGCTCGGATAACTTACCCCCAGTAAATCGCCTGAAACTCGCCCAGAGGCGAGTTGAGAAGCGGTTTGCTTATTTTTTTCAGCTAAGTATTCGGGCGGACTTCCTGCCTGGTAAGTGCCGAAGAGTCTGTGTGAAAGAGTGGGTGAAAAAACTCCGGTTAGGTTTCTCATGACCTCAGCTGAGGCTAATAAAGGGTTACTATAATATTTATCGGAAAGGACTGATGCATTTTGAGTGTTTTTTGTATAGTTAATAGCAATTAAGCCAGGAACTATTAACATTGTGATGATGACTGCAGTTAAGGCTCCAGCGAAGATATTAGCTTTGAAATTTTGGAGATGATTGATTGAGCCTTTTAAGATGTTCTGTTTAACTATATTGAGCTCAGTATTGTTGATTCCAGAGTGGTTAACTTCAGGAGCGAGAGATTGGATTGTCCTTAAGATAGGGCGGTCTGTTTCGAGAGTGATTTTAGGAGTGGAGACTTCAAAAGAAGGCTGAGCTGCGTAGGTAGGGATGATAGGAGCTACAGGAGTAACGACTTTAACAGGTTTAACGGGTGTTGTAAAAGTTTTCACAGGGGCTGGGGTGGTAATTTTAGGAGCTTTCTTTAAAGTGGAGCTAAGTTTTAAAAGTTGTTCTTTGTCGTAGAGTCTGGTCCCGCCGGGAGTTTTAACTCCTTTTAGTAAGCCTTTTTTCTCCCATCTTCTTAAAGAGTCGATTGAGACCTGTAGTAGTTGTGAAGCCTGGCCAATTTTTACGAGTTTAGAAGAATCTTCTGAAGGAGAATAGCTGGTTAATTTTCTAAAATCTGATCTTTTCATTGGGCAGTGAATTAAACTTAAATCTTACTTACTTCTTATATCTTTAATAATTTAAGCTTACATTCAATGTACATAGAATTGCACAGATTTGTCAATACATTCTTCTATATATATAATAGATTTCGTGCGAAAGAGTTAGAAATTGACTGACCAAAAAATGCATATATTTTGAAAAGTTTAAATTACCACTAAATTGGACTAAGCCAGCAGCTATATCCCAGACGATACTCCAAGCCTGATTAAAACCTATAATAAACATCATAAAGGATCATGAAAAATTTGTTTTTAAGGATGACTACTAAGCCGTGAAATCTGTGCAAAACATGATTAAGGGCAGTTTTTGGGGCTTGGTTTTTATAAGTCTGTGAAAAATTTGGAAAGTGCTTTTGGAACTAAATTTAGTTACTGATTTGCGGGGTAGCCTGCTAATACTTGATAGTTGGCGGTTGATAGCTGATACTTAAAGTTATGCTCATCGGTATTGACGGATCAAGGGCTTTTGGTGAGGGGCGAACGGGGACTGAGAACTATTCTTTTCAGCTCATAAGGCAAATGAGTCTTATTGATACAGAAAATCAATATTTGATATATATACAAAGCACTCAGCTGTCGGCTGTCAGTTCTCAGCCTTGGCCGGGGAATTTTGAATTCAAGGTGATTGGACTTCCCAGACTTTGGACTCAATTGGGTCTGGCTATTAGGACCTTTATAGACCCAATAGATGTGCTTTTTATTCCTTCACACACATTGCCTCTAGTGAGAAGACCGGGACTTAGAACAGTAATCACAGTTCATGATTTGGGGGCTGAATATTTGCCAGGATTGCACCAGTTAAAGCAAATCCTTTACTTAAAGTTGATGACCCACTACCAAATTAAGACGGCCTCGAGAGTGATAGCTGTTTCAGAATCTACAAAGAAGGATTTGGTAAAAAGAGTGGGGATTAGAGCTGGGAAAGTAGAGGTTGTGTACGAGGGAATTGATAGGCAATTATTTAGAAGGTTGCCGATTGATACAGTTAATAGCAACCTGGAGAGGCTAGGATTGAAGAGAGGGAACTATTTTTTATTTGTGGGGACTATACAACCCAGGAAGAATTTAGAAAGGTTGATTAAAGCCTTTGCTATTTTTAGTTCAAGAAGACTTAAGGAGGGCGATGATTTTAAATTGGTTTTGGGGGGCGGGAAGGGCTGGAAAACGGATGAGATATACAGTTTGGCTCCTAAGTTAGGTATTGAGAAAAAGGTGGTCTTTTTGGGGAGAATTTCCGATAATGATTTGGCAGTGTTATACAGCGGAGCCTTGGCCCTGACTTATCCGTCTTTGTTTGAGGGGTTTGGGTTGCCGATTATTGAGGCTATGGCTCTTGGATGTCCCGTTATAACCTCGAATTTATCTTCGATGCCTGAGGTGGCTGGAGGAGCTGCTCTTCTGGTAAATCCTTATGAGGAATCAGAAATTGCCGAGGGGATGGGGAAGATTTATAATGATGATACACTTAGATCTTCATTGATAAAAAAAGGTAATATACGATCTAGTAATTTTGATTGGAAGACTGCAGCTGAAAGGACTATAGAAATTTTAACACAGGCTGGGGTGTAATTAGGTTATGGGTTGCGGGTTTTAGGGTGTGGTCGGAGGTGATTTAAATTATTTTTAGGTATGTTGATAATTTATTTTGAGACTAGTAAGATGTTTGAGATTTTGGGGTTAAATGCATCATTTTTAACTAATATAATAATAAAACTATGAGTAAAAAGTTGTTGGATGTAAGAATTGACTATATCAATCTCGATCAAGCAGTTGAGGAGGTTAGCGGTTGGTTGAAAAAAAGAAGTAAGCATTATGTTGTTACCCCTAACCCGGAAATGCTGGTTGATGCAGGATTTGACAGTGAGTTTAAGTATGTCTTAAATCAGTCAGATTTGGCTATTCCGGATAGTTCGAGGCTTAGATGGGGCAGCTTTGTAGTGAGTCAAAAGAGCCTGATTTTAAGGCTAATATATATGCCTTTTTTCCTTTTCCCAGGATTTTTGCCTGGGTTTAAGTATCCAGTAACTACAGGAGTCGACTTGATGGAAAGGCTTTTGAGCCTGAGTGAAGAAAAGGGCCTCACAACAGCGTATTTAGGAGGTACAAAAGAAGTAGCAGACAAGTTGTTTAAGTGCTTACGCCTGAAATATCCTGACTTAAAAATCGCATTTTGTTCTGGAAATATGGCCGTTAATGATAAAGGCGAGATGCGTAATGATATACAAAGAGATAAAATGACAGAGTCTAAAAGCATCAGTCTTTCTAAAAGAAGTGCGGCTAGTTTTAATCATCACCTCTTAGTCCAGAAAATTGACATATTATTTGTAGCTTTTGGGCACAAAAAGCAAGAGAAGTGGATTTACAAGAATTTACCCAAGCTAAATACCCGCGTAATGCTGGGTGTGGGGGGAGGATTTGATTATCTGGCTGGAGCAGTACCGAGAGCGCCTAAATTAATGCGCCAGGTGGGTATGGAGTGGTTGTTTAGATTTATTGTTCAACCCTGGCGAGTAAAGCGGTATTGGAAATTAATATTCTATATATATAAGATAATTTTGACAAAGAGGTAGTGACTATCTATATATGGGAACCAGACCCCGTAGTGGCGTTTTAGTTATATTAAAAATCTAATCTAATTACCCCGGCAGAAGGCTCAGATGACTGACAAATATGTCTAAATATACATTAATATATCAACTATTGTTTTTATAACTTTACTCTTAGCGTAAAGTGTTTAAGAGTAATTTGATTAAACGGGAGTAAGGTTGTTTTAAGCAAACTAAATCTTATTGATTGACCGGGCAACATTCCAAATATAAAAAAACTACATCACAACCCTTATTATCCATATCAATTGATCTTAGTACTTTAAAATCTTTGATACCAGCCAGTTATAACTTTTTTTTACTTTTCCCTGCCACTTCTTATCTTTAAATTTGACCTAATGACTTCATTTTTAGTCAGACGTCAACAGTTACTTGTGGTTACTTTAAGAGGGTTCCAGGGAAAGTATAATTCATAGAATTTTTCCAGAATAACAATATGTTTTTAAGGCAGTGATAGGGAGGACGATAATAAGTTTCAAGAGAAAACAGCGAAATTTGTGCTAAAAAATGCATAAATTAACTGGATCACAAAACTGAACTTGGGAAACTTAAGAGAGTTGAACTCTTAGGAAAGCAGGTTTAAGAAAGTTGCATTAAGGGCAATTTTCCTAACTAGAAAGTTAATTTAGATTGCTCCAAATGTCTGTTTCTTTTGCATTTAGAACTAGCAGAAAAGAGAGAGTAGTGATAGGTTTTAGCAAGTAAGCCGGTGTTTAGATTATGGGATGAAAAATAAAGCTTAAGCGGTCTGCTACTTTCTTAAGAACAACGTAGAAATCTCAGGAAGTTTTCTGAGTTATACCTAATAACCAAAGAACAGCTTCCTTCTTATACCTACGGTCGCCGCGGGAGTTAATTCTGATAGCAGGGAGCTTTCCTCTTTTGCCCCATCTTTTAATTGTTAAAGGGGAGACGCGTAAAACCTGCGCGACTTCTTTAACTGTTAGTAAATCGGGTAGGTCATCGAGAGTAATTTTTATGTTATCGCTCATAGCTATCTAATTAATCGAAACGAGAACGTTGCAGATCAAAGTACAAGTAATATATATCATAGAGATTCAGAGAGTGTCAACAGAAGTGATGACTACAGGACTAAAAATTTACTTTACTGTTGTTTGGGTCTTTAATGAGGCTTCGAATAGCTTTCCCTGGGCGCTTTCTTTTACGAGATCGTATGTTGGTAACAGTAGTCCAGAGGCAGTCCATCTATTTACAAATTGGCTGACCTGAGTATTCAATTGGCTATCTTTAGAAATTTCACCACTTGAGTTTGAGAAGATGCCTGTGATCGTATCGTCTTTCTTGGAGAAGATCCCTTTAGCAGCTATTTCTTTCCCGACATTTCCGAGCAGTATTACTGGTAATGAGTCTATGGATTTCCAAGTGGTACTATTTGGGTCTCCTAATTGATTATAGAATAGAGAGGATCCTACTTTTCTTTTTTCCTGTTCACTAACAGGTTGGTTTTGATGGTTCAACAAGGTTCCCATTCTAAGATCCTGTACTAATTTCCAGTAGTCTCGTTCGTAGGCCATTTGCAAGGACAGTGAAAGTAATTCTTTTGCTAAGAAGAAGCTTTGAGCTAAATAGGAGGCAACTTTAAATTCACAATCTCTTCCGATTGTGATTGCATATTCAACTGATCTAACCAGAGGAAATGCTAGTGTGTCGGGCTCGTAAGGGGTTGTGAACTTAGCAAAACTAGGCGCCTCAGTTTGATAGAGGCTCTGAGAGGAGACTGTTGATACTCTTGATTCAGTTTCTAATATTGGTAAAGGGCTGGAAGTTGCTGTAGTAGCTAACTCAGGAAGCTCTGGGTGGGGCTGCTGTAAGCTCAAAAGAGCTACATCTCCGGCTATCTTAGCAAGAAAGGGGTGTTGGGTGTCCTTGAGCGCGGTTATTAATTCAACTAGTGTGCCGGAGTCAAGAAACTTTACTCCCTGAATAGTTAGGTTTGGCCCCTCATACTTTTTGTTGCTAGCTTTCCTGTTTTCTTCCAAGGTCTGAACTTGAGATTGCTTATCTAAGTGTTTTTTACAGGGGGACCTGCCACGAGCACGAGAGTTGTAGTTCCTGCTAGCGCGAGAGATCCTAGAAGGAAGGTTCTTCTTGTAAGAAGTCCTTTAGCAGTTCTGATTTCTTTTTTTGAGTTAGGAGGTGCAGATGCTCTTTCTAGTTGGCCTCTTTGTCTCTTTGTTAACTTTGGTTCTCTTGGTTCTTGCATTATCTTATGCCTAATATTATACCCATAGTACATGTAAAAACAAGATAAACTATGAGTTGGAATAGTGAGGCGCATTTTGGTATTTAACTCTTAACAGAATTGATGGGGATGTGGGATTGGATGGGTAGTTTAAAGTAGGGCGATTTTAGAGGTTGTTGCGAAAAAGTTTTTGTAGAAATTGGTTGATTGGGTATAGAAAAACCCCTCTTGCGAGGGGTTAATCTTTTTTGAAATTCAGATTATTCTCTGGATCCTGAATAAATTTCAGGATGACAGTTTTACTGAAGTTCTACTGTAGCACCGGCTGCTGTCAGTTTGGCTTTCGCCTCATCTGCAGTTGCCTTATTAACTCCTTCCAAAACTGGTTTAGGAGCGGATTCTACTAAATCTTTAGCCTCTTTCAAGCCTAAAGTTGGAACTAATTCTCTTACTGCTTTAATCGCACCGATTTTGTTTGCACCTGCACTAGTTAAAACAACGTTGAAAGATGTTTTTTCTTCTGCTGGTTCACCGGACGGGGCTGCAGGTCCGGCTGCCATAGCCATAGGGGCTGCGGCTGTTACTCCGAAGCGATCTTCGAGAGCGTGGACTAAATCTGCGAGTTCGAGAACTGAGAGTTTTTCGATTTTCTCAATAATTCCTTCTAAATCTTTAGAAACTCCTTTTGAAGATTTTTTCTCTTCTTTACTTCCTTCTGAGGAAGAGGTTGGAGCTTCTGCAGTTTTAGCTTCTTCTTTTGGAGATTCAGCTAATACTTCTGCAGCTTCTTGGGCACTTTCTGCTTTAGGAGCTTCAGCAATAGATTCTTCAGAAACTACTGGAGCGTCGTTTGTATCATTATCTGCCATATTATTTGTTTATTGTCATTCTGCAGCAAAGCTGGAGAATCTCTCACGGACGTGAGCTACTTAGTGTAACTGGCATTCGCCAGAGATCCTTCGGGCTTGACCCTCAGGATGACAAGTATGTCACTCACCACCTTTCTGTTTTCTAATTTGATCCAGTGCGTACACTAGATTTCTTAAATTAGCTTGTAGAACACCAACGATCCCGTAAAGAGGTGAGCCTAAGGCGCCGACAACTTTAGCTCTTAGTTCATCTTTGGAGGGGAGTTGGGCTAGTTTGTTGACCTGAGCATCTGCTAAGAATTCCTGAGCGAGGAAGCCGGCTTTGGTTTTACCGATTCCGGCGTCTTTTAATGCTTTAGTTAGGGCTTTAATAGGAGCGATTTCGTCGCCGTAAGCGAATAGTGTCGCAACTGAGCCTGAGAAGACGGCCGAATCATCGACTTTAAAGCCATTCTCTTTTAAGGCGATTTTTAGGAGGTTGTTTTTGGTGACTGAGAATTGAGCTGAAAGGTCCTGGAGGCTGAGACGTAAAGTCTGCATTTGGGACATGGTCATGCCCTGATAATCAGTGAAGACCATTGATTTAGCTTTGCTGACTCTTTCAGTAAGATCAGTGACTATTGCTTGTTTTTGTACTTTTGTTTTTGGCATTTTAGTTAGGGTCGAGCGTAGAGGGTTCAGCGTATAGTTTCCTCTATGATACGTCTTTCTGTAAAGAAGGCGTTAAAAAACGCCTGTTAAGGCGTGTGGTTTGGATATATTAAAGACAACTATGCGCTAAACGCTGTCTTCTGTATCCTAGCAAATCGCCTCAGCGAGAATTATGAAGCTAGATCCTTTTATACTCGAACCTCCACTGGAGGTTCTCCGGACTTCGCTTCGCTCGCTTTCTTTAGCTTTGGTATTGTAACTTCCAGTGCTATAATTTGTCAAGAATGCCTTCAATTATACTTCGGGACAAAAAAGCGACAAAAAGTGAGATTGAGAAGATGTCTTATGAATATGGAAGCTACATAAAGGTCGTTGTAGATATAGAAAAAGGGGTTTTAGCGGGGGGCGGGGCAATGCATTATGATGATGAGCAGTTACTTCTGGAGTCTGGATGTAAGCAGGCGAATCTTTGGGGTGGGGGGATTGATCTTGAGACAGGAGAGGTGACTTATGATTCGATGATTAATATCAGGCCTGCTCAGGGAAACAGCAAAAGAGAAATTCAGGCTGAAGAGATTAAAGAAAAGTTTAAAAATATTGTAGAAACGATATTTAAAGAATGAGCCAGGATCATAATTTTCATCAGACCGATTTGCCTGTACAGATGCAGATATTGAATATCTCGGTAAATATGGCGAGGATTGGGGAATTGGTATTGAAATTTGGTGAGGGAAAGTCAGAGCTTCGGGAGAAGTTTTTAGTGCAAACACAGAGTTATCTGGCTGATTTAGATTCTACAAATGTTTCGGGAGCATTTCTTCCAACTTTGGAAATGTTTAACAGAGCTTTTGGGAGGTTAAGGAAAGAAGCTGTAAACTCCAGGAATCAGCAACTTTGGGCGGAAAGGGCGATCACCTGGGCGGATATTCTTCAGATCAGATCACGGCTCGTCTGATTATCATCAGAGGGGATAGAGCTTAAAACCAAAGGCTTTTTGTAAAGACTTAAAATCTGTTTGGTCGAAGGTTAGTAAATACTTAATATCTTCAGCTTTCATTACAGCTAAAATACTGCAGTCAACAAATCCCATATTCTTCTTGTCAATTTTTTGAAAAATTTCCCAGGTTTGTTGTGTCAAGGATTTATCAAAATGAATGAAATGAGGGGTCTTTACCAGAGCTGTTCCTGCTTCGACAGCAATTTTACGATTGCCTCTTATGGAAAGAACGGTAACTGTTTCCAGGAAAATGAAATTAGAGATCAGAACTTTAATATTTTCTCTTTTGATAATTTCCGCAGCTTGTACAGCTTGGTCATGAAGGGTATCTTCCGGGTTATATAAGGCAATGTAGAAGTTAGAATCAGCAACTAATTTATCAGTCTTCCCGTCCATATAGATATTTGTCTACACTACTCGCCATGTCCTTCGGACCTTTAAATTTCATTTTCTCAGCTTTTTTAGCCATGGAAAGAAGCCAAGAGCCAGAATTAAATTTTTCCGGCATATTCTTTTCCATATCAGCCTCAATTATTTTTCTTATTTGCTCAGAAATAGTAGAGTTTTCCAAGTGAGCTTTCTTCTTAAGCTGTAGATGTTGTTTTTGAGTTAAATATATCTGAGTGCGGATCATAAATAATTTATACATCATGATGTATATTTTTGTCAAT
>CAYNRM010000041.1:0-9475 GCA_964399555.1 uncultured Gammaproteobacteria bacterium
GGATAAGTTTAGGAAGATTTGTCTGTGGAGTCTTCAGAATTTTCTTTATTTTCAACTCCCGCTTCCCCACCCTCTTTGGTTTCACCCTCAGCGGCTTCTCCTTCAACTCCTGCTTCACCTTCGGCCTTCTCCCCTGCTTCTCTGCCTTCAGTAGATGCTTCAGTTTCAGCTACTTCTTGTGAAGCTGCCTGTTCGGCTTCTTGTTCTGCTAGTAAAGCTTTCATTTCATCGGTGACTGCGTCGTCTAATTTAACTACTACTTCTTCTGGTTCGGCCTGGACTGTTAAGAGAGTTCGGTCGTAACTTAGGTCAGCAACTGTAATGGAGTCCCCTACTTCTTTTAGGACTTCGATGTTAACTTCGATTTTGTCGATAAAGTCGGCAGGGAGAGCTTCGACCATTATTTCACTCATATTTTGGAGAACAACTGTTTGACCTAATTTAACTGTTTCTACTTCTTCACCAACCAGTACCAAAGGAACTGGGACTGTAACTTTCTCTTTTAAGTTAACCTGATAGAAGCCGACGTGAAGGATTTGGTCAGTTACTGGATGGACATCGAGTTCTTTGATTAAGACTGGGCGCGTTCGGTCTTCGCCAATTTTTAGATTTACTAATCCTGTTTCGCCGGCGACTTTGAAAGCTTTTAAGAAATCTTCTTTGGTGATTTGAACGTGTTCAACTTCTTTTATATTGCCATAAACGTGACCTGGGATTATGCCCCGGGCTCTTAACTGTTTAACTTTTTTGCCTAATATAGTTCTGTCGGCAGCTTTTAAAGGAATCCTGTCCATAAGTGTGTAAGATAACACATACGCCTATGGGAAGTAAACTGTTGGGTACGGGGCAGTATTATTTTGAGATTTTGAATTGGAAAACCCGGTCAACTTGCAAGTCAGTTTGAATCTTTAATTCCTGGACCCCGGCGTTACCTCCTGCAGGCTTTTCGGCAAGCTTGAAGTTAATTGGGTAAGTTAGGACATAATCAAGGGGGTCGGCCATAATGCCTGGTTGTTTAAAGATTTCAATTTTATAGGTGGCCAAATTATCCTTAAAGCTAAGGGGAGATGCTAATTCATATTGGAGGGTAAGCTGTTTTTGTTCTTTGGGGGCAATTTCCAGGAGTGTTGAGAATCCAGTTCGGCCATAATCTGAGAAGCCGGTGAATTTTGAACTAATGTCTTCGTCTCCTAGTAGCGCCAGCTTAAGAGTTGTGCCAAAAGGAGTATATATTTTTAGACGATTTTTATAGATACCAGCGGGGAAAATTTCTGAAGGTGAGGTGTTTTTATATGTGATTTTTAATTGATGTTGTATAAGGCCTTCTTTGGTAAAAGAAGATGCTAAATCAATTTTTCTTTGTAGATAGTAATTTGATTTGTTGGCTCCCATGTTTGATTCAACAACTGCCAGAAAGTCATTGACCTCCCCTTCCCTTTTCTCAGCTTCTCTTGGGAATACGCCCGCCCAATTACTAGACGCCAGATAAGAAAACAAGGAGGGGTCCTCTAGATACACGAGCAGGTGTTTTTGTTCTAAGGATTTTGACATTGCCTGGATTATTGCTGGCCAGTTTTGTTTTGAAAGATAAAAGATTTTGTTGAACATTTGAGTTTGAAGAGAGGTTAAGTAATTCTTCTTGGCTTGGGAGCCTGGGAAAAAGCCGGTCTCAGCGTGAGAAATGGCGCGCTCAAATAGATTGGAACCATTAACTGATTCACCGTATTCCGGTAAGTCGATTCCGCCGACTGCGTCGAGGAGATTGCCTGAGGCTTTTAGGTCAAGGGCGATAACACCATTGACTGTCTCCCCTGCTTCTTTTTTATAGAAGAAGCTAGCCAGGCGGGCGGTTGTTGGAAAATCAGGTTCATAGTTAGAGTCTCTTAAGTAAAGCCGCTCGATTCCCAGGTCTGCCTTTAGTTGGGCTGGAGGGGCGATAACTTCCTGTAAAGCTCCATCCAGACTGTAGATATCGTCGACTTTAATATTTGTTAATCTTCCCTGATCGAAGTCTAATTTAGCGTAAGAGCCTATGAATCCACCTGTTGGGCGAAGTTCAAGATTGTTTTGGAGTAAAACCAGGTAGGATTTTTTGCCATCCATGCCGGTAATTTTTGGCATTAGTTCGCTGGCGGACTTGGTTTGTTCAACTAAGGAAAGATAAAAAACTAGCTTGCTTTTGAGATCATCAATTTGAATTACCACTGAGTTTGGCAAACCCTGCTTTAACTTCTCGTTGGATAGGCCAGCTGAGACTTTAGAGAGTTTGGTAGAAGCAAAGCTTAAATCTCTTTGAGCATCCTGATAGAATTTTTCGGGATTTTCCCTTGATTCCCCGGAAATGATTTTAGTGGTTTGAAAAAGAGATTGACTGCCTTTGGTGGCAAAGTACACTCCGTCTATCCCCTCTTTAGTTAGATTTAACAGGTCAGTTGTTTTAGTGTAGTAACCGGATATTCCAGGAATTTGTTCGATGATTTTTGCTGAGGCTAAGACTCCCTGAAGTCTGGCGGTTCCTGACTGGGCTTTTTGAATTGAACTTTCTGACTGCGAAAAATTTCCTTTTTCTAAACTGGCTTTGGCTAGAGATAAATTGTTTTTGACGTTGTAGGCTTCGAAACCGGCATATACAAAGGGCCAGATAAGTCCGTAGATAATTATCAATGTTGCAACTACTCTCCAGAATACTCTTTTAGATTTGCCAGTTAGAGTGCTTTGCTCATGTCCATTAAATTCCTTATCAAAATTCTTAACCTTATTCCCTATACCCTCTTTAGTCTCAGTTTTTTCCAGTGTAACTTGTTTTTTATACTCTTCTCCATTTAAGAATCCCGAGCCGGTGAAAGACCAATTTTTATCGGAGGCATAGACTGGTTTTTTTGTATCCCTAACTTGGGGTACTTCCTGGCGGTTTTCTTTAAAGTAAGCGGAGCTTTCTTTCAGATAGGCTACTGTTTCCCTTAGAGCCTTAACTATTGGGGTTTTAGGGGACCAGTTTAGTTCTTTGATTGTTTTTAGTAAATTTGGTGTTGGCCACTGCGGGAGTTCGGTAATTTGAGCTTTTTGTTGTTCGAACCACATGGGATCGTTTAGAATTTGTTTGATTTCAGATAATTTTATCGGGTGGAGTAAAGCGCCGTCGTATATTTTGTTAGATGTTGAGCCGGATAATACTGACTTAGCTAATAGCGATACGGCATCATCGATGAAAAGACTTCTTTCTGTAAAATCAAGGCTGGTAGAGATTGAGTCCAATTTATCAGCAAGTGTGGCCTCGATTAGAATTGCTAGGGGGCTTTGTTCTGATAATTCCATTTGGGGGCCGAAGATTTCAGCTAGGCGGACAACACGGCCGTTTAATTTAAAATGTCTGATGCCTTTAGCAAATTTAACTTCAGCTTCTTTTAAAATGCGGTCATGGGAGTCAAAGGATTTGCCATAGAGATTAATAGAGCTGGTGAAGACAAGGCGGGGACGATCTCCGTGAGTTGCTTTGTCGCTTTCGCTTAAATCCTCTCTGACTGATTTGACAATTTCAATAAAATTGACAATCCCTTTACCGATAATGATGTCTGGAACTGAGTTATTAGTTATAAAGAAGCCATAATCTAAGCGAGGCAGTCTAAGTTCGGTAAATTTTTGAAGGATATCTTCTCTATCTAGAGGAAAGTTTAATAAATGGAAGTCTTTGTTCTTGGAAACTGTTTCCAGTTTTCGCTTATCGAAGACAGAGAGATCGTCAACTGCAATAACCTGAATACCTTTTTCCAGAAGAAAAGACGTGAGAGCGGATCCCAGGAACGTGCAAGAGTTGGCAATTAAGGCGACCGGACGGTTGCGCGAAATGATATTGCTCGCTTTTTGGTTGAAAGAATTGGCAGATTCTGGCACAGTTAAATTTTAGTCCTCCACGTAAGTTTGTTCAAGGTGTTGGATGCTGTTTTAATTGTTTAATTGCTTTATTGCCAAATTGTTACTGGCTATTGATTTTAAACGGTTTGCAGATTATTCTGTTTGGCGATATGGATTTTGTAATTAATACTGATGGCGCTTCTAAAGGGAACCCCGGACCTTCTTCTTACGGATTTATAATTAAAAATCGGGGAGGAGCGATTGTTCATCAGGAAGGAGAGTTGATAGGAGTTACTACAAATAACGTGGCAGAGTATACAGCTGTTGTTAAAGCTTTAGAATATATTGTTAAACGTTTTTTTAGAAAGGCTCCGCATAAAGTAGAGGTTGTAGCTGATTCTAAGCTGCTTGTTGAACAGTTGTCCGGTAGATACAAGATTAAAAGCCCTAACCTGCTGCCCTTGTTTGATAAAATTAAAGTAATGGAGTTTGAATTAGGGAATGTAGTTTATAGAAGTGTGCCGCGTGAACAAAATTTTATTGCTGACAGATTGGCTAATTTGCCGTTTGAAAGATCATGAAGGAATCTGAGTTATATATTCAATTTATTAGACGGAACTCAATTACTTTACTAGTTCCGATTATAGTCTGCCTTTTAGCTAGTGTTTACTTTTATGCTCTGGTCCCATCCCTTATAAGAATCTCTCAGACTTTTAAGATGGAGTATTCTCTAGCTAATATAGATACAATTCTGGCATTGACTGACCAGGCTGTGGCGCAGCTTAGAGCACAGAGGTTTGGAGATATATATGGAGGGGCTGCGGTTGCTATTTTCAAGAGTGCGCCACTTAATGTCAGTATTGAAGCAACATCATTAAATAGAGATACCAGTTACGCCCTGCTTTTAAAAGAAACGGAATATTTAAGACAAAACTTTTCCGCACAAGAATTGACCAGTCCGGAGATTGTGCAAATCGAACCTAGTCTGTTTAAATACTTAATTTCAGGATTGATTATTGGAGGGCTGATTGGGCTTATTGTCTCTCTGACTCGCGAGTATTTAAAGAATTATTAAGCCTTTTTGCAAAACTTAGTCCTAGTATTAAGAAGAACAGTCTTTGGCCTTGGGGAAGGGTTAGAAAATAATGATCAAAGAACCCCAAGAAGATAATCATAAATAAATTTCCTAGTAGAACTTTTGAAAGCTGATCCTTTCGCTTAAAGTTACTAATAATCGCTGTTATTAGTAGTCCAAGTAGCCCAATGAACCCCAATAAACCCGTTTCTGCCAGAACCAGTAAGAAAATATTATGGACTGGTTGAAGGAAGCGGCTGGTTCCGACCAAAACTTCGTCCGCAGCTAAGACATTGATGAAATTATTTAGACCTATTCCAGCAAGAGGATTTTGCAGGAAGGCGGTGATCGCATAGTCAGAGAGTTCTTGCCTTCTTAGTACTGCCAACGTGTCAAAAGTAAAAACTGAGACAAATCTGACAACTAGTAGGGGGGCGATTATAACTCCTAAGATCAGAAGCAGTTTCCAAAATCTGCGGAAGAGTAAGATTGTCTGGAGCGTGATCAGAAAGAGGCCCGGCCGGGAGAAAGTTATGAAAACGGTTCCTGAAATCAGAAGACCGAACATTTGTTTTAAACGGTTGAATTTTGAAGGTATACCGATTAGCACGATAGGTAAAGTGAGGACTAGAAAAGCTGAGAGCATGTTTGGGTGGGGGAAAGTGGCGTATGGTCTTAAGAAGACATGTTCGTAGAAGTTGAATTTGGCAATTAAGGGGGTTGAGATTGAGAAATTTCTTTCTCCTAAAACCCATAAACCCAACGAGTGGCCTAAGAGAAATTGGGTAATTGCCAATAGGCAGGTAAGGAGAACGCTGAGAGTTAGGGTCCAGTAGAATAGTCTTTTAATTCCCCCAAAAGGTTTTGATGCAAGATATAACCCAAAAAGCCCAGCTACTAAGTATTCTTTTAGTCTTACTAGTGATCCTTCGGGGTTTGAGGCGATTAAGATGGACATTGACTGCGTAAGTAAAAAGAAAAGGAGGAAGAAGATGTACTTGCTGTTAAGAGTAGGGATTTGTTTTTTTATAAAAGAATTTGCGCAGAAGATAGTGATGAGACCGGCAACTAAAAGATCCCAGAAATATATTGTGGGAGAAAGGTAGTCTATTCTAAGTGAGTAGATAAAGCTGAAGTCCGGCCAAAAATGCTTTCCCAGTTGGGTGGGTAAAAAAAGAATAACCAGAAATAACAATGAGTTTTCTAAGCGGGGTAAAATATTAAGAAATTTTGAATACATGCCGACAGTAGGGCAGTTTAGTTAGAGAAGTCAGTATGATTACTCAGGGCTGATTACTAATCTTCGTTCAGATCCTTCACCAATGCTTTCGGATTTAACACCGGCAGTTTCTTCGACAGTCATGTGCACGATTCTTCTTTGCCAAGCGGGCATTGGGAGGAGTTCCATTGGTTCTTTGGTTTCGATTACTTTAACTGCCCAGTCGCCAGCTTTATGAGCAAGTTCTTCTTCTTTTGATTTTCTCCAAGAAGAGACGTCAACGATAACTCTTTTTTGGTTTTCGCCCCCCATTTGTCTGGAGGCAATTAAGTTTAGGATAAGTTGAAGGGAAGCCAGGGTTTCGCCGTTGCGGCCGATTAGAATTCCTGGATCTTCAGCGTCGATTGAAATGAAGACGCCGTCTTCTTTTTCTTCTATTTCAAAAGAGCCCTCGAGTCCGAGATGGCCTAAAATATTTTCTAAAACTTCAGATACTTTTTCTTCCATACAATGTTTTGTAATATACCTTATAAATAGCTTTTTAGCAATTTCTAATTTTTAATTTAAAATTTTTAATCAAATCTTAATGACTAAATGTTTTAACTTTTTACATAAAATTATTTGATAATCCGA
The DNA here is from genome assembly GCA_964399555.1 of uncultured Gammaproteobacteria bacterium. Classification (GTDB taxonomy): domain Bacteria; phylum Patescibacteriota; class Microgenomatia; order Daviesbacterales; family UBA10151; genus JACPKO01. The sequence goes on from CAYNRM010000041.1 coordinate 6,780, forward strand.
CCTTTTAAACTTTTCATTAAATCAGCGAAACCTCCCCAGCCTGAGATACGGTATTGCTGCCAGATACCGATCAAGGTGAGAGTGTTCCAGTAGAGAGCAAGGCCGATGGGGAAAGTGAAGGCGATGTAGCCGATCATGATTGGCATGAAATATGTCATCTGCCCCTGAACTGCCATCATAGTATCTTCAGCGCTTTCTTTCTCTTTCTTTTCTTTGGGGGAGTCGGAAGGATATTCCTTAACTACTTTAGGAGCCATCATTTTAGACTGGACGAATTGGATAAGACCGGTTAAAACAGGGATTAAGATTACCCAGAGACCGACGGTGGAGAAGTCGGAAGGTTTGAATGCCAGATTGGTGCCGAAGAAATTAAGATCGGGGATGGAAGTTAATTTCCAGTCAGGGTTGTAGAGAAAGCTGTTAATCTTACTGAGGCCGGTGTCTCCTTCAAAGAAGGAGTGGATGACCTGGTAGATAGCTATCATAGGAGGTATTTGAATTAGTATAGGTAAGCAACTACCGGCAGGATTGACTCCATGTTCTTTGTATAGAGCCATTTGTGACGCGGCTAAGGCTTGTTTATCTGAACCATGTTTTTTCTTTAAGTCTTCTAAGTGAGGCCTGAGGTCTGCCATTTGTTTGGCGGCTTTCATGGAAGAGGCCATCAATGGCCAGATTAGAATGCGGATGGCTACTGTCAGAAGGATGATGGCAAAGCCTAAAGCACCAGGGATATTAGAGGCCTCCAGAACCCGGATGACAAAGACAATGACGTTAACGATAGGAGCAAAAAGTAAATTGTTGAATAAGTCGAAGATTACCTGCATGAAATTATTCTCCTTAAGCCGTTAATTGACCCTTTTAGAACGCCAGTCTCTTTGATTTGTTGTTTAGTGTACTCAGAGCAGGTTGTTTCGTATTTACAGGTGCCGCCAGGGGCGAGAACCATTAATAAGCCCCGGCTTGGGGAAAGGAAAAGCTGATAAAGATCAATTAATTTTAAGGCGAGATATCGCATAAGAGAATTCCTTATTCAAGATTTCAGGAGATAAATCTAAAACTTGAGATCTAGGCATGATAACTAAATTTAGGTTTTTGTGCAACTTGTGATAGTTGAGATTTGCCAGATTAAACATGATTCTTTTAGCCTGGTTACGGAGATTAGCTTTTTTAAATTGGGCTGAAACAATAGATACTCCAACTAAAGGCGTTTCATTTTCGCCAAGTCTGTAAAAGAATTTGAAATTTTCGGAAGTGAAAGATTGACCTGAGGCTACCCAACGAAAATTAGTTCTGAGGTTAAGGCGACGGGATTTAAGCAACATTGAAAATTACACACTTAAACTAGCTCTACCCATGGTGCGGCGGCGTTTTAGAACGTTTCTGCCGGAGTGAGTAGCCATGCGGGACATGAAGCCGTGCTTGCGGGCTCTTTTTTGTTTTTTAGGCTGATAAGTTCTTTTTGTTGACATAGCGCTCTGGGAAGTATACCGCTTCTCAGAGAAAATTCCAAGTATCCAAGAGACGAGGAACAAATGAAGTAATAAGTACCGAATCTCAATCACCCAACTATTTGGAATTTAAATATTTGAATATTGGTCATTGTCTGGAATACTTGTATCTTGTTTCTTGGAAAGCTTAATTTATATTGATCTACTAGTTTGTACTTAATCTATCTTTACTGGGGATAAGTTATCCACTAGTATTTTGAGACTTATGGAAGCCGCGCAGACTTGGAAACAGATATTGGAACAGATTAAGACCCAAATTTCGTTTAATAATTTTAAAGCCTGGTTCTCGCAGACTGAAATTGATTCTGTTGAGGAGGGGAAGATAATTCTCAAGGTGCCTTCTTCATTTCATAAAGGACAGTTGCTAGCACGATATGAGTCAATAATTTTAGAGACGGCTTCTGAGGTTTTAAATACGCAGGCTAGTTTGGAATTTAAGATTGATTCGTCAGTGGGGAAGAAGAAAACTTCAACTGAGGCAGAACCTGTTGAAGACTTTTTCCGGATGCCTCAGAAATCGATTACTTCGACTAACTTCAGTTTGAACCCTAAGTATACTTTGGAGAATTTTGTTGTCGGACTGACTAATAACTTAGCCTTTGCAGCGGCTCAGGCGGTTGTAGAAAACCCGGGGATTGCTTATAACCCACTTTATATCTACGGGCCGTCCGGGGTGGGAAAAACGCATTTAATGCAGGCTATAGCTAATGAGTTGATTTCTAAGAATCCGGACATAAAACCGGTATTTGCATCTTCAGAGAGGTTTATGAATGATTTTATTGAATCGATTAAATCAAAATCGACTGAATCTTTTCGTCATAAGTACCGGTCTTGTGACATTATTCTGATTGATGATATCCAGTTTATTTCCGGTAAGGACTCAACTCAGGAGGAATTTTTCCATACTTTTAATGATTTGCATTCTAAGAACTCCCAATTAGTTTTTACTTCGGATAGACCGCCTAATGAGATAGAGAAGCTGGAGGGAAGGTTGGCTTCTCGTTTTCAGGGAGGATTAATGGTTGATGTGCAGTTACCTGATTTTGATACCAGGATGGCTATTTTGAAAGCTAAGTTATCAGAGAAGGGGGATAGTTTGCCCGAGGAGTTTTTGAATATGATTGCCGAAGGTATAACTTCTAATACCAGGGAGTTGGAGGGTAAGTTAATTCAGATTCTGCAAAG
>CAYNRM010000041.1:9575-11096 GCA_964399555.1 uncultured Gammaproteobacteria bacterium
CTATAAGTACTGTGTACTATTTTAAATATATAATTAAAGAGGGAGTTATCAACACTGATAAGTGGATAAGTGTTCTGGAATAGGGTAGAGCGTTTAGGGTAGAGGGTATAGTTTAATATCTAAGAAGTAACTTTGTGACTTGTGCATGTTTCCTGAGCTGTTATTTATTTTGTAGTAGAATATAAACTCTTAATGGATAATCAAACACTGCTTTATATTGGGTTTATTGTGGTAGGACTTTTTGTTGCATATTTACTGGGGAGATCTCATTCAAGAAAACAAGAGGACTTTCCTCAGGATATGATTGATCTGTACAGGAAAGTTGATGACTTGCCGGCGAGGGTGATGCAAACTATTCAGGGATCAATTAATCCTCAAAAAGGGAAAATGGCGGAGCTGTTGACGTATGCTGAGCTTCGATATGATTATGACCGGATTATTCCCTTAGGACAGCCGATTGATTTTATTGGGATAAAGAATAATAGCTCAATAGATTTTATTGAAATTAAATCGGGGGAGAGCTTTGTATTGACAGATGAGGAAAAACATATTAAAAAGCTTATAGCAGCGGGAAGAGTCAATTTTAGGCTGATTAAAATCACAGAAGCTGAGATTAATCAGTTTATGATGAGTAATGAGAGATAAATCCCCGCTACAGAACTCAGATGCAAATTAAAATATTACAGCAGGATTTAATTGGTCCTTTACAGTCGGTTTTAAGATCGGTTGGGGTTAAGGCGACTTTGCCGGTATTGGGGAATATTCTGTTTGAGGCTGAGGGTAATAAACTTAAGTTATCGGCGACTAATCTGGAAGTAGGAGTAATTAAGTTTGTTAATGCGGAAGTTTTGGAGGGTGGGGCGATTACTATTCCGGCTAAGACATTCACTGAAGTAATCTCGTCTTTAACAGGCCTTGAGATTGAACTGGAGACTTCCGGAGAATCATTAAATATTAAAGCTGGTAAATTTAAAGCTGATTTAAATTGTATTGCAGCTTCGGAATTTCCGGCTATTCCCCAAACAGAGACCTCAGGATTTAAAATTCCTAAAGAAATATTTAAAGATTCTATTCCACAGATTAGCTTTGCTTCGGCTGTTGATGAGGGAAGGCCGGTTTTGACGGGAATTTTGACTGAGATTAAAGAGGGGAAGTTTGAGGTGGTAGCGACAGATGGGTTTAGGCTGGCTCACAAGACGTTTTCAGATGAAAAATTAGCAGGTATAAATTTTAAGGCGCTGATTCCAAAAAGAACCCTGGATGAATTAGTCAGATTAATTAATGAGGAAACTGGGGATTTTTCGGAGATTACGGTTACAACTACAGATAACCAAAATCAGGTTGTTTTTGGAATTGGGAATTCGATTCTATCTTCCAGACTGATTGAGGGAAATTTTCCGACGTGGGATAAAATTATTCCGTCAAAATTTGTGAGCAATGCGGTTATTAATAGGGATGAATTGATTAAGGGGCTTAAATTGGCATCGGTGTTTGCCAGGAGTGAGGCTAATGTGATTAAGC
>CAYNRM010000042.1:0-10856 GCA_964399555.1 uncultured Gammaproteobacteria bacterium
GTGGATTTATCAAAGAAGAACTGTATCCTGATGGAAAGAAAGTTGCCTATGCAGGAAACTGTGGATACTGTAATCCATAAGAAACAGGATTTATTTTAAAACACTAAAGTCTGTTTTTCTCTAAATTTAATTTTAATCTTCTCTTTGAAGATAAAACTTTTAGATTAGAAGCACTGAAGTTACAATTTCATTATGTATATAAAGTTGTCTCTTTAATACGTTGGTTATTTCTCTTTTTTCTTGCATTGTTCCATTACGAAATGCGTAGTTGGAATAATCCATCATACTAATTGGTTTGTTATCTGGATTTATATCCTGTGCCCAAGTAAGGATACCTGTAAATATCCCATTTCTAATATCTTCAAGAAGTTTCTTGAAAACTGGTCGTTGTCCTGATTCTTTGGCTGAGTGACTTTCCCGGCAAATTTCTTTAATTAGATACCCTTCTCTGGTTGCAAGCTCATTCATTTCTTGAATTTGAGAGTCAATCTAACGCAATATTCTCCGTAGAAATCCGACACTTCAGGTAAAATTATGGAGGTGTTGGATATAACAAAAATAACATTGGCTTGGGAATTGTTTGAAGCCGGAATTCCAAAGAGTCATATTGCTACCAAAATAGGCGTACAAAGAGAGACTGTTCACCTTTGGATAAAAGATATTTTGGCATATGGATTGATTGAGTTCTTAGACAGATACTCCAAGGCTAAAAAGGTTGCGAGAATCAGAAGACAAATAGATCCAATCCTGAAAAGAAGGGTCTGGGAAATAAGGGACAGGGAATTCGATTGCTGTGGTCAGAAGATAAAATACTTTCTCAAGAAAGAATATGGTTCTTCTCCTGCTGTATCTAAAATTTATGAGATTCTGGGTGAGAAGTATAAACTCAAGAGTAAGTGGAAAACAAACCTGAAAAGAGGAGCCGTGCCTCATACAGTTAAGCCTAGAGAGGTCATCCAGATGGATTCAATTGATTTTGGTGGGATATTTGCCTTCACAGCTGTAGATATTTTCTCCAAGGAAGCTGATGTCATACTTGCACCAGAGCTGACTTCATATTATGGAGCTGTGTTTCTGGACACCTGCATGATAAGGAGATTCAGCTCGCACTCAAATTTAATTCAGGCTGATGGTGGACATGAATTTAAAGATAAATTCAAGGCTAAAGTATACGACTACGCTGATAGATTTAGAATCTCCAGACCATATAAGAAAAATGAACAAAGTTACATTGAATCATTCAACAGAACAGTCAGGAAAGAGTGTTTAGGTTGGAGTAAATATAACCCCCACCAGATTCCAGAACTGACACTGGTTGTTAATCAATTCCTTGATAGATATCATTACCACAGACCACACCTGGGACTCGGTTTAAAGCCACCTTTAGAGAGATAACAGTGTCGGATATTAACGGGACATACCGGTACCCCATACTTAGTATTTTTTTTAGGCTCCCTGACAAAGGTGCTGTGTGATCTTCCCAACCTTTTACCAATCTCCCGTAGTCATACTCCCTGTTCTTCCAGAGAAAATATTTCTCACGTTCTTCCAAGCTTAAATGCTTGTATTTTTTCAACTTAAATACACCTCCTCTTCAGGCTAGATTTTACCTGAAGTGGTGCACTTCGTTTTAGACTCTACGTTTTTTATAGTGTCTCATTTGTCTCGTTTAGCCTTGATGTGAGACAATCGTTATAAGGATAAGAAGGTTCTAGACCGAGCCTCTCAACCAAAAGTGTCAAAAAATACACCAGAACTTAGATACCTTGGACTATTCACTCCTTTTATCGGAGGCTTTGTCGTCTGGAAAATTATGGTAATGATGGAAATCGGGTTAATTCTTATGCTGGAGGGTTAATTTAAATTCTTACTTTATATTTCTTCACAAGAAAAAATAATTTTACCTCGTTTTTGATCTCGAACTTAAAATATAATTAACTCCTTTTTGAATGCAAAAGCTCATCGCTATAAAAACAATCATATATAAAATTGTCGCAATCCCCGCAGGAAAATATTTATACAAAAAATCATAGCGATAGAGGAGTGGCCATTGTATTAGGTATATTTCATAAGAATAAACCCCAAGAAAAATCAAAAATTTTGATTTAATCGGTATAAGAAGTATTAATAATACAAAGGCTCCCATAGTCACTAAACTCAAAATATGCTCTTTCCTGAGTGTTTCGCCAATTCCTGAGTGAATGCTGGTATAACTTATAATCCAAAATAGTGAAGCAACTAAAACATATCGAAAAACTGGATTTATTTTTTTTACAATGTCTGTAAATTTATAAGTTGAATTCTGCCAGGAAGCAAAAAGCATCCCGAGCGGAAATGCAACGTAGTGAATCTTATAAAGTTTTAATACATCTTCAACTACAGGCAACTCAATATACTTAAGAATCAAATAGCTTACGATTAGCATCATTGCTGCGGATAAAACCGGAGCCTTTCTCCAAAAGACCAAAGGAAAAATTAAGTAGTAGAAAAGTATAAAAGTGAAATACCAAAGCGGAGAATTAAAAGTTGTGTATATATCAGCATCAGGAACAAAACCTACAGCGAGATAGAATAGGGTTTTAAACGGATAATTTATGTTGAGTAAAAAAATATCTAGAAGAAGAAAAAAAATTAGGACGATCCACATCGGCAAAAAAACTCTTTTTAACCTCTTTAGATAAAATTTAATTGGATTATGGTGATATTTTAATTCAGAAATAGTCAGCCCGTACCCTGAAAGGAACAGAAAAATATTCACTCCAACTCCTCCTGCCACAGACAGGGGATACAAAAATCTATTACCTGCATCTAAAAAATATCCAATATGGGAAAAAATAACCATCATAATTGCCAATCCTTTTAACTGGTTAGTGTGATCAATATTCATTTCATGTGGTGAGTTATCTTTTTGGGCTGTTACTAAAATTGTCACAAGCAAAGGGATGGCAAAGATTATAGTTTGTAAAAAAGGGTTACTAATACTAATTTCCATTTATCAAATTTCCCCATAAAACATAACCCTCGTTAGAGGGATGAAATTTATCAATTGAGTAATATTTATCAGGATAATCTGAGAAAGGCTTGCTAGTCGCATTATATAAATCAAAGTACCCAACATTCTTCTCGAGAGCCACCTGTTCAATAATTTTGTTAAACTTTCTAATCCTTTGATCCATAATTATATTGTGTGGTGGCAAAATTAGATCTCTCGTTCCCAGATAAGGAATGTTAATCAAAAGCACCTCTGAATTGATATCCATAAATTTATCAACAACCATTTCTAAGGAATTCTTAAAGTCCTCAATGTCCGCAAAGTCATGTACATCATTAGTCCCAATCATAATTGACACAAATCCTGGCTTTGCCTCTAAAGCTTTATATAATTGAAAATTTTCCAGCTCACCAATTACTGCACCCGGAACTGCCAGGTTCGAGACCTCTACTTCCAAATATTTATTCAACAAATTTTGAGCAATAAAATAAGGGTAAGTAGTCTGGTATTCTGAAGCTCCAAATCCATAAGTTAAACTATCCCCTATAGCAACATATTTGATGTTTTCACTTCCACTTCCTCCATCTAAAGAATAGCTTCTTTGTATATTAGTACTTAAAATGCGACGATCCTTGTCGTAACTAAAAATATGTGCATAGGACAAATTTAAATAAATAACAATTACTAACATCAACGCGCAAATCAGCACATTTTTACTAGTGAGTATATTGTTCAGTTTCTCCTTTGGCATTGATCTTAGTATATCAAAGCCTGATGAGCTATGGTCCAGAGCAATGGCTTTGTACTTTAAATATTTGTTAATATAAGCTATGTCCCGAAGGTTTCTAATTCTTCTAGGTATGACTGTGGGTTCATTTATAGGCGGTTACGTACCAGTACTTTTTGGGGCTGACCTCTTTTCCTTCACATCCATTATCTCCAATGCGGTAGGCGGAATCATCGGCATCTGGATTGCCTACAAACTCACCTCCGGTTTTTGATATACTCTAGATGTTATTAGATGGAAATACTCATAATTCTGTTGCTAATCGTTTTAAATGGTATATTTGCTATGGCCGAGATCGCTATCGTTTCTTCTCGAAAATCAAAGCTCAGGCAACTAGCAAACGAAGGTGACAAAAACGCTCAAGCTGCCCTGGATTTAGCCCTTTCACCAAACCGCTTCCTCTCAACCGTCCAGATTGGCATAACTTTCGTAGGGATCTTCGCTGGCGCATTCGGGGGTGAAAGAATCGCCAGAGACCTGGCAATAGAATTAAAAGGTATACCTCAAACCAGTCAATACAGCGACATCATAGCCTTACTGCTCGTTGTAGCCGCCATAACATACTTATCTCTAATAATAGGGGAGTTGGTCCCTAAAAGATTGGCTTTAAACTCGCCAGAAAAAGTTGCCTCTCTCATCGCCCGACCAATGAAAGTTTTCTCTTCAGTCGCCTGGCCATTGGTCACTTTTCTTACAGCCTCAACCGACTGGTTACTTAAATGGTTTAAAATAAAATCAAAACATGAACCCTCAGTAAGCGAAGAAGAAGTAAAAATGCTTATTAAAGAAGGAGCAAAAATCGGCATATTTAACATTACTGAATCCGACATTGTCGAACGCACTTTCCAGCTTAGCGATAAGATTGTCAAACTTGTGATGACCCCAAAAAGGGGTATTTCCTGGCTCGACGTAGAAAGTTCTTTTGAAGTTCTAAGAGACAAGATCGCCAATAACCCTCATTCCCATTTCCCTATTTGCAAAGGGTCCCCAGAAAAAGTCTTAGGCCTCGTCAGGGCGGAGGAAATACTAACTCATTTCCTCCTTGAAGAAAAAATTGATCTGCAAAAATTCCTACACAAACCTTTATTTGTTCCTGAAGGTTTAGACGTCTACAAACTATTGGAGCTATTCAAAAAATCAGGCATACATGCCGCTCTGGTAACGGATCCAAAAGGCAAAATCAGCGGTATAGTTACATTGACAGACGTCCTTGAGGAAATTGTTGGCGACATCCCAACCTTTGAAGAATTAGCTGAAAGACAAAAGAAGGTAATCTAAATGAGAGACCTCCAGCTAACCCACACAGTTGTAATGGTTTCCCCGAACCATTTTGGATTTAATCCTCAAACCGCTGAAAGTAACGTTTTTCAACACCATGTCACAGGTTCCGAAGAAGAAATCCAGGCAAAAGCGCAAGCCGAATTCAAAGAAGCAGTTAGCAAGATTGAAAAGTGCGGTATCACCGTTCTGGTCCTCAAAAGCCGCGAAGATTACATCACCCCGGACTCAATCTTTCCAAACAACTGGTTCTCTCATCACTCGGATGGTGAACTGGTAATTTATCCAATGTTAGCTCCAAACAGAAGAGCTGAAAGACAGGCGGAAAAACTAAAGAATCTTTTAGAAGCCAGTGGCAAATCTGTTCCAAAAATTATCGATCTGTCAAATGATGAAGGTCAAGCCTGTTTTCTCGAAGGAACAGGGAGTCTTGTTTTAGACAGAGAAAACAAAATAGCATATGCCATGGAATCTCCCCGAACTGTAAAAGCTGAATTTGATAAATGGTGTCAAATAATGGGATACAAAGGAGTCCTCTTCCACGCTTACGACAGTAAAGGCTTTTCAATTTATCACACTAACGTCACCATGAGCATCGGAAAAGAATATGCAGTAATTTGTCTAGACTCAATCAAAGATCCTATCGAAAGAGAAGTTGTTAAAGATTCGTTAATAATGTCTGGTAAAGAAATTATTGAATTGTCTATAGACCAAATCTACAAATACTGCGGCAATACCCTGCAACTTCTTTCAGAGCGTGGTTCTTCAAAAATAGTCATGTCAAAAACCGCTTATGACGGTTTTAAATTGAGTCAACTGGAAAAACTTAAAAAGTATGGTGAAATAATTACAGTCGAGATTCCCGAAATAGAAACAGTCGGTGGCGGAAGCGCCCGTTGTATGCTGGCTGAAGTATTCTAAGTTTAAACAGTTTTCCAGGAGCAGGAGACATTCAGGAAAGTGAATTCCCATTTGCCGATTTTGATTGTTTGTGGAGCAAATTCACAGGAAAACCTTCTTACCGGTCTTGGTGTAGGAGCAGGTGAAGGAGAAATGCTTGGGGATGGGGCTACTGATGGTGAAGCTGACGGTGAAGAAGATGGCGATGCTAAAGGCGATGCACTTGGACTGGCAGAAGGGCTGACGCTTGGAGAAAGTGATGGACTCGGAGAAGCGGAGGCGCTTGGCGAAACACTAGGACTCGGACTTGGAGAAGGACTTGGGCTGGCGCTTGGACTTGGTGAAGCTGAAGGAGATGCCGAAGGGCTGGGGGAAGGCGATTCAGATGGGTTCGCACTAGGTGAAGCGCTGGGAGATGGAGACGGAGATTCTGAAGGTGAAGCTGAGGGTGATTCGCTAGGTGCGGCGCTTGCTGAGGCACTGGTAGAAGGCGCAGGTGAGGCTGCCGGAGCTTCGGTTGCAGCAGCTGCATTTTGAGGCTCCGGAGTTGCTCTGTTAACAAAGTCTGCAGAATTATTATCAGTATCTTCACCATTGCCCAGTAAAGCATCAGCTGCAATCATAGAAGCTATAGCTGATGAAGAATTAGCTTTTCTTTCAACACTATCTCCACCGGAAGGATTAGTTTTGATAGCTGTCTCCGGGTCATTGCTGGTACCGAGTCCTAGTTTATCAACCAGGCTGCTGGAACTATTCTTTAAGTATATTGCGTTATTATCAGCGATAGAAGAATCAGAATAAGTTAAATCTTCCGCCGGTAAACCGTCGTAATTAGTATGGGCCATCAGGTAATATCCGTGAGATGCCAGAGAGGTGCTGGCAGGAACTGTCGCGAGTAATTCATGGTTAGATGGATCCGGAGAGGCTAAGGCAGTTTTTCTGCTAATAGTCCAACCGCTTATATCAACAGGGGCACCGGTTGGATTATATAATTCAATAAACTCATCAGTTGAAACCCCTCCGGCTAACTGAACTTCAGAAATAACAACATTTGTTGCAAGGGCTGATTGAACAATAGTAGGTCTTGCAAGGGAAATAACAGCAGTAATTAGGAGAAAAACATTGAGTATAAAAAGCCAGGACAGTTTAGCTCTTCGCATCTAATATATTTATACTATATCCAACGAATGGTCTGTCAATAGCATAAAAATATATCAATATAAGTCAATATTAAAGCTGATAGATTATTATGATAATAAAAGAGGATAGTTATTAGGCTAAAGTTTCTCGGGGTTAATTCTAATTATCCTATCGTCATTCGACCCGGGAACCCCTCTTCCGTCTCTGTTACTGGTAGATATATAAAGCATTCCATCAGGCCCCTTTGTTACCTCTCTGATCCTCCCGTATTTTCCTTTTAGTAACTCCTCAAATGAGGTTATCTTATTGCCCTCAATCTTTCCTGTGTAAAGAGCCTGTCCTCGTAAACCGCTAAAAAATAAATTATTGCCTATTATTTCTGTTCCTCCGGGAGCCCATGAAGTAGAAGGGGTCGAATTTTTAACTGGTGTCACCATACCTGATCCTGTCTGGTCCCCCTGAATCACGGACCATCCGTAATTACTGCCTGCCAGAATAAAGTTCACTTCATCATTCCCCGTACCTAAGCTGCCTCCGGAAGGTCCATGCTCAGTTTCCCATAAATTTCCACTAGCATCCCAGGCAATTCCCTGTGGATTTCTATGTCCTAGCGAATAAACCTCATTATTAAACGGATTCCCCGGAGCTAACTTTCCCTCATCTGTAACTCTCAAAATCTTCCCCGCCAGAGAATTTTTATCCTGAGCCAGTGACGGTTCCTGTGCATCCCCAGTAGTTATATATAAGTAGTTGTCCGGCCCAAATCTAATTCTCCCGCCATTATGATTAGAAGCCCCGGGAATCGCATCAACTATAGTTTGTTCCTCAGAAAATTTCCCACCACTGTATTTCACCCGTACAATCCGGTTTAATGTATTATCCCCGGTGCTGTTATACGTGTAATAAAAATAAACGAAGTTGTTGGAAACAAATTCAGGATGCAAAGCCATCCCCAGCAGTCCGCCTTCTCCAGCCTCCTTAACTTTCTCTAAGGTCGCAATAGGATTTTCCTGAAGTTTCCCATTTTTATCAACTAGCCTCACTGTTCCTTTTCTCTCAGTAACCATCATATCCCCTGAAGGCAAAAACCCAATTGCCCAGGGCGTATCGAGGCCCTCTACAATAATCGTCTCAGCTGGAATATCCTCCGCTCTTTGAGAACTGGCAGATCCGGAGTTCTCTGAAGGTGCCGTATTAGCTAAATCACTTAATCTTGGCGTATTAGAAGAATCAGGAACTATCCCGTAAAGAGTAGGGTAGAGATAATAAACCCCTCCGGCAATAATAAGTAAAACGACAATCACTCCCGCAAAAACAAATCTCATTAGTCTCATCTTACCACCACACTGTAAGAATTTGATAAAAGCAATTGGGGCCTTAGACGCAAGACAGCCCCCGTGCACGGGAGCTGCTGCCAATAATCAAAACTACTAATGCAAAATTAGTGCATCATTCCGCCTCTTCCAAATCCCTTACCTCCATGACCCATTAAACCCTGAAGTGTTTCGCGGGTTAATCCATTTTGAGAAAGGAAAGAATCCATTTCTGCTTTTTTCTCATCCATCTTAACTTTTCTCTGCTCTTCGGTTAAGTTGTGAAAGTCTCCCTTTGTTGGCCTGTTCTCTTTCATCTGTGTGAAATGAGTACTGATAGCCTGCTTTTGAGCTTCAGTTATCTTACCGTCTATAACTGCCTGAGTTAATCTGGTTTCCACCTGCTGCTTCATCTCAGCTTGTCTCTTACTTTTCTCTGAATCAAAAACAGTCTGAACATCAGCCTGGTTTAAATTAAATTTTGTTGCAATCGCTGCAACTAAAGAATTAGAACCAGCATCCTGTGCTGAAACAAGGTTAGTACTCATCAGTCCAGCCGCAATTATCGCAACCGCCAAAACCGGAAAAAATACTTTTCTTTTCATTTCGTCTCACCTCCTTTCTGTACTTGATTAATTTACCAACGAATTCTGAAAGGATGCTTAAGAAATGAGGTTAATGTTTGAGAGGAAGTTCAACTATGAAAATTGTTCCGGCTTCTGGTTTGCTTTTAACCTTAATAGAGCCGTTATGTTTATCAACGATCTTTTTGGCAATTGATAGTCCCAGCCCAAATCCATCAGCATCTTTTTTCGCCCTGGCTTCATCGGCTCGGTAGAATCTATCAAATAAAAATGGTAAATCTTTACTATCAATCCCCAGTCCTTGATCTTTAATTTCTATTAGAGCGAAACGCCCTTTTTTGATCGCGGATAAATTAATTTCAGTTCCTTCCGGAGAATATTTAATCGCATTATCTAAAAAGATAACAAACAATTCAGTCAGACTTTGTGGGTCAGCCTTTAAAGAAATATCAGCAACATTATTACTAATTTTAATAGTCTTTTTATTTGCTAATTTACCAACTTTTTTTACTGCATCCTCAGAAATTTTCAATAGAGAGACTTTCACAAACCTCAAACCATTAGGTTGGTGAGTTTGCGCCAGCTTAATCAGGTTATCTGATAAATACTGCAAATTATTCACTTCTTCTAAATTGCTTTCCAAAAGTTTCTTTGCCTCAATCAAAGTTAATTTTTTATCACGTAAGTTTACTTCAATCTCGCTCTTCAAAGAGGTAAGTGGAGTCCGCAACTCATGAGATGCATCAGTGATAAACCTGTTCTGCTCATCGACCATATTCTTAATTGGTTTTAAAGTCAGTCCCGCCAGTAAACATCCGGCAACTCCCGAAAGTCCCAAAATTCCTAAATTAATGATAATTAACATCATCAATATTCGATCCTTGGCTTCTTCCAAAACTTCAGGATTTGGTGGGGTAATTATAATTCCTTTTTGCCTGGAAGGTTCCCTGAACTGTAGTGGGATCACAAATCTCTTAGAGGGAACATATAACCCCTCTTGTCTCATTCTCTCCATTCGGAGGACCCGGTTAATCTCGGAAGTTAAAAATCTATAAATAACAAAGCTGAACGAAAGACTGATTAACATAATAATCAGTAAGTACCAAAGAGTTAATTTTAAACGCGCTCTATTGAACATAATGTATTTTCTCTCTCTGCTCAAAAGATAAATATATTTCGAACGCAGTGAGAAAATTCCTAATCACGCTCACTTATCTTGTAGCCAAAACCTCTCACAGTCTGCAAAAGTGGTTTAGAAAATCCTTTATCAATTTTACCCCGAAGATACCCAATAAACACCTCAACAGTATTGGGTAAAACATCAGCATCATAATCCCAAACATGCTCAATTATCTGGTCTTTGGAAACAACTTGCCCATCATTTCTCATCAAGTATTCTAGAAGCGCAAATTCCTTAGCTGACAAACTAATTTTTTTCTCACCACGTTTAACTTCATAAGTTAAAGTATTAAGCGATAAGTCGAGAACTTTATAAATAGAACCAGTCGAATTTTTCGGCCTCCTTGATAAAGCTTTAATTCTCGCCAATAATTCTTCGAATGCAAAAGGTTTAGTTAAATAATCATCAGCCCCCGAATTAAGTCCCTCAACTTTATCCGAAACCTGCCCCCTCGCAGTTAACATTAATATCGGAGTATGAATATTTTCTTCGCGGAGTTTTGCACAAATTTCTATTCCAGTCATTTCCGGCAACATGACATCTAAAATTATTAAATCATAATTTGAACTGGAGGCTAAATCATACCCATCATTTCCATTATACGCTAAATCAACAGCCAAACTTTCCTGCTCCAACCCCTTCTTAATAGAATGAGCAATCTTATGCTCATCCTCAACTACTA
>CAYNRM010000043.1:0-10843 GCA_964399555.1 uncultured Gammaproteobacteria bacterium
ATTTATTACAATGAATTTTATCTTAAATTGCCTAAAACTCTTTATATTCCAGGATTCTATGAAGGGCTGGAGAGTTATGGGAAAATTTTATCTGGTATTTCTACTTTGATTTTTGCGATAATTATTATTACGATATCCAGAATTGTTATCAAAAGGAAACATGAACATAACTAAATTAAAATCACACAGAGCATTACTAATAATTCTAGTTATTTCAGCATTCTTTCACTTTTTCCGTCTGGAGTACCCAAATGCTTACGTTTTTGACGAGGTTTACCATGGCTTTACTGCTAAAGAATACCTTAAGGGGAATAAAGAGGCCTGGGAGTGGTGGACTACTCCGCCGCCGGGAGTTGCTTTTGAGTGGACACACCCGCCTTTAGCTAAGGAGATCATGACTGTTTCGATGTTTACAGTTAATAGTACGGATGCCTGGGGATGGAGACTGCCTGGGGCTATTCTGGGGATTGTAAGTGTGTTTTTAGTTTTTAAAATTGGTGAACGCTTGTTTGGGAAAACGACGGGACTGGTTAGCGCATTTTTGTTTTCTTTTGACGGGTTAAATTTTGTTCAATCCAGAACAGGGATGAATGACATTTATTTAGTTACTTTTGCATTAGCTTCAGTACTATTTTTACTCAACAAACGATTTTTTATATCAGCTATATTTCTAGGACTAGCATTTTCAAGTAAATGGTCAGCGTTTTATTTACTTGGTTTAAATACTCTTTTGATTGGTCATTTTTTCCTTACAAAAAAGATTCGATTTGAAGAAGGCGTTCGGGCGGGTATTTATATGGCTATACTTGCGCCCATTATTTACTTAATTAGTTACATACCATTTTTCTGGCTTGGTCACAGCATAGATCAATTTATTGAACTGCAAAAACAGATGTGGTGGTATCACTCCAATCTAGTAGCAAGTCATGACTACTCCTCCCCTGCCTGGTCCTGGCCATTGAATCTTTATCCAGTTTGGTATTTTGTTGAATACCACAAGGATGGATTGGTAAGCAATATTTTTGCTTCCGGGAATCCGGTTTTATTTTGGATGGGGATTGGTGGAGTACTAATAACGCTTTATGATTTTATTTTTACTTTTAAATCTCGTAAATCACAGATCAATCATCAGGTACCAGGTCCCAATAGTTCAGCAATTTCATTTACAGACAGAGATCGGTTTCTGATTATTCTACTTGGATTTTTTGTATTTTGGTTACCCTGGATATTTTCTCCAAGGATTATGTTTTTATACCACTACAGCCCCTCTATTCCCTTCCTTTGCCTGTCTCTTGGATACCAGGTGGATTTAATGTTGCGACTCAAAAAGAGCCGGCTGATCGGTTTTTCGATTTTAGGATTAGTTGTGATTGGATTTTTACTGGTTTACCCGATGATTACGGGAGTCCCTCTACCCCGGGAATTGTTTAGCAAATTTTTTGATTTTAGCCTGACCAAAAACCCTTTTGGCCAATGACGAAAACTTCATCTGACTATCAAATACTAAGATTTATTATAATTCTTTTTCTGGGATGGAAAGCGATAGTGACTTTAATAGCTTTCTTTGGGATTAGTTTTTTGCCAATTAAACTACCCGGTGAAGAGATAGTTCTAGCTGGTAGTGCAACTGATTTTTGGGGTAAATGGGCTAATTGGGATGGAGGGCATTTCCGAGGGATCGCTGAGGCAGGTTATATTCCTTTTCAGGTTGTGTTTTTCCCGTTATATCCTCTGCTTATAAAACTGTTGATATTTTTAGGATTGCATTCTTTATGGGGCGGATTATTAATTTCTAACCTAGCAATTATTGGAGCCCTTTTCTATCTTTATAAATTAGTCAGTTTGGATTTTGACGAGACGATTGCCAAGAAAGCAGTATTTATCACCCTGGCCTTCCCTACTGCTTTTTATTTTAATGCAGTTTATTCTGAATCACTTTTCCTTTTCTTAACTACGGGGGCTTTCTATTATGCCAGAACAAAAAGATGGTTGCTGGCAATATTACTTGCCTCACTGGCGGCTGTGACGCGGCTGACTGGATTAATAGTAATTTTTACAGTTGCTCTAGAATATCTCCTTAAAACAACAAAGCTACCAACTATCAAAGAATTTTGGTCAGAGTTTTTAAATCGGATTGCCTCTTACTCGATTTTACTAGCAATCCTAATAAGCATATTCCAGAGCATATTTATTGATAATCAGTTTTATATGCTGGCTGGATTATCGAAGACGGTAGCAATCTTTTTAACCGTGATGGCAGTGATGTTGTTGTCGGTTTTTATTATCCAATTCTTTCTTAAACAACTAGACTTCAGAAAATTACCTACTATTCCAACTTTCTTTTTACTCTTGTCCTTTGTTCCATTTCTTTTGTATTGCTTATTTCTTTATTTTGCTCAGGGTAACTTCTTAGCTTTTATTGCCCATGAGAAACAGTGGTCGAGGGAGCTAACACTCCCATGGGTTGCACCAATAAATTATTTTAAACACTTGTTTGAAATGAATTTTTTTGTAGTCGGAAAGTCTGCACAGGGATTAATAGAATTTATATTTTTCGTGTTCTTTATTACTATGCTGATATTTTCATATATTAAGTTTAGGCTTTCTTACACTATTTACTTTGCCTTATCTTTGCTTATTCCGGTTACAACAGGGACTTTACAAGCGATACACAGATATGGTCTGGTGATTTTTCCGATTTTTATAATCTTAGCTCTGATAAAGAGCGAGCTGTATTCTCAGTTGTGGATGTATTTTTCTCTAAGTTTGCTGGGATTACTACTCGTGCTTTATGTAAATGGTTTTTGGGTGACTTAAAAGATTAATTACCTAACTTGTCGTTTGATGGTTTTTCCGGCTACGAAAGAAGGTAGTTTTTTGGAAGGGATTTGGATAGCTTGGCCGGTTTGAGGATTTCTTCCGCGTCTGGCTGCCCGGGAACGGACTAAGAAAGTGCCGAAACCGGTGATGATCGTTTTTTCACCTCTGACGAGATTGTCTTTAATTAAATCGAACATTGAGTTTACCGCATCTTGAGCTGCTCTTTTAGTTAGATGTGATTTTTTTGCAACTTTTTCTATTAATTGATTTTTTGTCATGGTTTATATTTTAGCTCCAGTCTAGGAATGTGATATTTATAACGAATTGATCCAACTTTGTAAAGTCTTGACAATGCTTGGAGGAGGTTTTCGCCTTGCTCAGTTTTTCTCCAGCAGATACATTTTGTAGTACTGATTAATTTCCCACTCTTTTAATACTTTGTAAGGCTTTATAACTTGAACTTCGTATGCGGGATCGGAGTTGATATCTTTGCTTTTTAGGGCAATAACGAAAAGTTTTGTTGTTTCCCAGTAGTCAGTAATATTTTCACTCAGATTATCTTTTTTGTGGAGGTACTTTTGAGTCTGAGCTAGGGTGTCATAGCCTAAGTTAGTCACATTGTAAGATTTGATGTTCTCAGCCTGAATTAGATTGTATGATTTGAGTTCATCAGGATAGCTCCAATTTTCAGCCATACCGAAACCCTGGGTGGGTTTGGGAATATAAAGAAATAGGTCGATCGCTATTAAAAAAGTTGCCAATGAATAGACTATTTTTAGGTTCAGATTCTTAAGAGAAGTTAAACCAAGGACTATAACTATCAGGAGCAAACTTATGAAATAGTGGCGATTAGTAAAAAAGCCGGCACTCGAATTAGAGTTACTGAACTCAGAAAAGTGTTCAAAATAGAATAGTAGAGTATTAGTATTTAGAAAATCGTTTCTTAACTCAAAAATAATCATTGGCAGGAATCCGAGAGTCACACCTGAAATAAAAATCAATGTTTTCTTTAGAGTAAATTTCAAATACAGCTTCATGAAAGCGAGAATCAGTAAAAACCCAATAAATAATTGGTAATGGAACTGAAAAACGATTCCAAAAGAGATTCCAGCTAACAGAAGCCAGAAAATTTTATGATGCGTTTTGTATAAACCTAGTAGTAAAAAAAATAACGGCAATAAGCTGAGCTGGAAATTAGGATTCCAGAGGAATTTTGTGTAACTAATAAAAGTTGGCAAAAAGCAGAAACAAATGGCTACAAACTTAGCACTTGGTTCATTTATTAGAGACTTAATTCCCTTGTATAGAGGAATGGTCATTAGACAGGAAAAAAGCATAAAAAGATATGACGCTCTAATAGGGTCAAGATTTCCCAGAAAAAGAAAAAGAGCCTGAAAATAATAGATCACCCCTCCCTGGTAAAACTCTTTACCCTCAAGTTGTAAGGAAACCGAAGGACCGATTAGCACAGGCCCATTAATTTCGCCACGTAAGATTTCTAGGGACTTAATTGAAAATTTCGCCTGGTCTGAGGAAAAGTTGAGTGAATCAGAAAAGTTTAATGAGCGAATGAGGATTGCCAGCGAAATAATTACTAACAGAAAAAACCAATCTGTTTTTAAGGCAGATTTTATTGTCATTAGCTTCCGGAAGTTAAGAATGATTCCTGAGAACGGGTTTCTCTGATGGCGGTTATTTTGACGGCTCCCGGAACCATAACTTCTTTTTGGATTTGGGTGCCGATGTCTCTGACTAGTTTAGGGAGTTCGTCGTCGGATATTCTATCAGGCATAACGATTACGCGGACTTCCCTTCCGGCCTGAACTGCGAAGGCTTTGTCTACACCGTCGAATGATTTAGCAATTCTTTCAATGTCGTTAAGTCTTTTAAAGTAGTCCTGAACATTTTCGTGTCTGGCGCCTGGTCTACCGCCTGAGATCGAATCGGCGATGGCAACGATAATTGATTCAACTGAGGAGAAAGGCTCGTCTTCGTGGTGTTGGGCGATGCCGGCTATAACTGGTTCTGGGATTCCGTGTTGCCTTGCAAAAGTGACACCTTTTTGAACGTGGGTTCCTTCTTCCCCGTCGGTGACAACTTTTCCAATATCGTGGAGTAAGCAGCCTAACCTGACGACATTGACGTCAGCGCCGATTTCGCGGGCTATTTCGACTCCGACTTTAACTAATTCTAAGCTGTGTTGGATTAAATTTTGGCCGAACGAATAGCGGTACTTGAAGCGGCCGAGCATGGCGATGACTTCTTTAGGTAAGTTAAAAACTCCAGCGTCATAGCAGAGTTTTTCGCCGGCTTCATACATGATTTTTTCGATGTCTTGTTTGGTTTTTTCAACAATTTCCTCAATCCTTTGAGGGTGCATTCTACCGTCGGCCATTAATCGCTCCAAAGAGATTTTGGCAACTTCACGTCTGACCGGATCGAAAGAAGAGAGGATTAGGGAATCAGGTAGCTCGTCGTCCATAACAACGTCAACACCGGTGGTTTGTTCAAATGACTTTATGTTGCGGCCTTCTTTTCCGATGATCCGGCCCTTCATTTCCTCATCTGGGAGTCTGACTGTGGAGGTGGTGTATTCGGATATGTAATCAGCTACGCCGTGATACATGGCGTCTGCTAATACCTGTCTGACTTTTTCATCGACTGTGAATTTTATTTCAGCGTCAGCTTCTTTAATCTTTTTACTTATATCAGCGCTTAAATCTTTTTCAACGTTTTCGAGGAGGATCTTTTTAGCTTCTTCGGCGTTCATGCCTGATGATTTTTCAAGTTTTTCAACTAAGTCTTTGCGGGTTTTATCGGCGGTTTCGAGTTTTTTATCTAAAGCCTGGAGTTTTTCAGCAATTAACCTTTCTCTTTCTTCTAAAATTCCTTCGCGTTTGGCAAGCTCATTTTCTTTAGCGTTGACGTCTATTCTCGGAGCTGCTGGAGCCTGAGGGTCGGAGGGCTGATATGAAGATGGTGAACCAAAACTGCGTTTCATTAATATTGGGGTAAGAATTCGCTGTTTAGAGCACTGAGGTGAAACAAATATTGAACTGTAAAGGACCTTGTTTCATCATAAGTCTTACTATGAGTTTAATTATACTCCTTCCTTAATTGAATTTTCAACAACCTGTTTTGCTATATCATAATTAAAGCCGCGGCGCATTAAAAACTGAATCGCTTTTTGCTTAAATTCGGCTTCCGGCAGGCTTTTCCAGATTCTAAGTTTTTTTTCAAGAGATTCTTTTGCTAAGTTCTCTTCGCTCATCTCGTCTGTTTTATCAGCGCCTATAACCTCATCAACAATTTCCCGGTTTATACCTTTTTGGAAAAGTTCGGCTTTTAGGGCGTTAATCCCCTTTTTCTTACTTTTTCTTCTGGCTTCAACCCATTCCCTAGCAAAGCGGACATCATTAATCAGATCTCTTATCTTCAGTTTTTCAATTAATGCTTCAACTACTACTTCTGATAATTCATCCTGCTCTTTAAGCTTTCTTTTAAAAGAGAGGTTTTTTAGGTAATCCCGGATTTCTCTTTCGGAGCGGTACCTAACATTTAGGAGTCCATAAACGCGTTCGACCAGTTTGCCGACCTCTGCTTCCGAGAGGAGCTTTTCCATATCGTCCTTATTTATTTCTTTTCCTACCACCAGCCGCCTTTCAACTACAAGATCTTCATCAGCACCAAAAGCAAATTGCCCATCCAGGAAAATATTAAAACGGTGAGGATTTTTCTTTTGAGGTTCTACAGAAGTAATTTTCATTTCTGTATTATAATGCTCTCATGAAGCTAAACCTACAATAATTTGAGGCAGTTATTTTTGATATGGACGGGACTATGGTTGATAATATGGAGTTTCATAACAGAGCCTGGATGGAATTTATTGAACGAAGAGGGGTCGAGGTTAAGACAGAAGAATTTCTGAATACAGCCAAAGGCAGGAGGAATACGGAGATTTTGGAAATACTGTTGGAGAGGAAGATCGAGAAGAAGGAACAAAAAATTTTTGAGGAGGAGAAGGAATCGATTTACCGGGAAATTTATAAACCGGTTTTTAAAGAGATCGCGGGATTCAAAACGTTTCTTAGTAAATTAGATGAGCTAGGAATAAAAACCGGAGTTGCGACTAATGCTAATCTAGAAAATAGAATTTTTACGTTGGAGTTACTTGAACTTCAGGATTTTTTTACAGTGGTTGTGGGAAGCGAGGATGTTGAGAAGGGGAAACCCCATCCAGAGCTTTATCTGCTGGCGGCTGAAAGACTCGGGGTTGATCCTGGTAAATGTCTGGCTTTTGAGGATACGGCATTCGGAATTAAATCAGCAAAAGATGCGGGATTTAAAGTTGTCGGAGTTTTAAGTTCACATACCAAAAACGAGCTATGCGAGGCAGATTACTTTATAAAAGATTTTACAGAGATCGTGATGTAGACTATTCTGGCCGGTCTGTGTGATAGTTAGATTACTCTAATGAAATTCTCAGAAAAACAAATAATATCTATAGTAGCTATTTTTAAATATCTCAATTTATCTATGATTATCCTTGCAATACTACTAACCTTCCTCAGTCTGGTCATAAATAAATTTTCGTTGAGCATTCTCTTTGCTTTGGTGCCAGCGGCAGCATTTTATTCTGGATTCAAATATCGCCAACCTTGGATTATCCCTGTGATGATTTTACTAGGTTCCTTTGGGACTATCTCTTATTTATTTTTGGGTGCTAATGGGACACTCCAAGTAATCGTAAAAAATTTGGCATTGTTTGTTAGCTTATTCCAGCTATACTTTTTTTCTAGAAAAGAAGTTCGTAAATATTTTCGATCGAGAGGAATTTATTTGTTCAGTTAGAAGGACTACACAGCTTCTTCGATGGCGGGGGCGTCGCTGTCTGATTCTTCCTGGCCGACTACTATTTTTTCTTCGCCGGCTTTTTGTTTGGCCCAGGCTTCGCGGATTTCTTTTTCTAGTTGATCGCCTTCTTTTTTATTTTCCTTGAGGTAAGTTATTGCAGCTTGGCGGCCCTGGCCTAGCATCCGCTCGCCCCATCTAATGAAGGCTCCGGATTTAGTTAGAATCCCAAGCTCTATTCCGACGTCCAGGATCTCGCCTTCGTGTACTACTCCTCTTTCATCCATGTCAAATTCAGCAATTCTAAAAGGTGGGGCGACTTTGTTTTTGACAATTTTTACCCTATGTCTTGAACCTACTACCTGGTCGCCTTGTTTGATGTTTTCAATTTTTCTGATATCCAAACGGATTGTGGCGTAGAACTTTAGGGCTTGTCCTCCGGTAGTGGTTTCGGGATTTCCGAACATGACGCCGATTTTTTGCCTAAGTTGGTTGGTGAAGATAACAATGGTGTTGGTGTGGGAAATTGCTCCGGTTAATTTTCTTAAGGCTTGCGACATCAGACGGGCCTGCATTCCCATAACAGCATCTCCCATTTCGCCTTCAATTTCAGCTTTTGGAACCAGGGCGGCGACAGAGTCGATAACCATGACGTCAATTCCTCCTGAGCGAATTAAGGCTTCGGCGATTTCTAATGCTTGTTCACCTGTGTCGGGCTGGGAGATCAGGAGGTCATCCAGGTTGATACCGATTTTTTGAGCTCTTTGGGGATCCAAGGCATGCTCTGCATCTATAAAAGCGGCGACTCCACCTTTTTTCTGGGCTTCGGCTATAAGATGTAAACAAATTGTAGTTTTTCCGGAAGCTTCGGGGCCGTAGATTTCAACAATTCTGCCTTTTGGTAAGCCACCAACTCCTAGCGCCAAATCTAAAGCAATTGAGCCTGTAGAAATAGTTTCGATAGTCATTCTTTCAGCCCGCTCTCCAAGTCTCATGACTGAACCGGTCCCGTATTGTTTCTGGATTTGGGCCATCGCAGCTTCGATTGCAGCGCGTTTGCCTGCGGCTTGAGAGTTTACATTATTAGTTGCGGGTGCTGTTGTAGCGTTTGTGGATCCTGGAGGTCTGCCCATAGATCATTATTATATCCTTCGGGAAAACTTTGGCAATATACATTCAAAGTATCAAAATGGATCAAAATTAGTGCAATTTATATTAATTAACTGTAAAATACCAAACGGTAGGGTGTGTTCTTATTATGTTATTGGGGTATAGTTAGTAATATTTTCGGGGTGTAGTTCATCGGTAGAACGCTCGGTTCGGGGTCGAGAAGTAGGAGGTCCAATTCCTCTCACCCCGACATTATTTATTATTTTTCAGAGGAAGTAGTTGGTGTTTTTTAGAGATCAGCTTAGCTAACTCAAAACCTCCGAAGAATGCTCCCGAGTAGAATAGGTCTCCTAATAAGGTTGTTCTAAGGAATGGCAGGCCCATTATGTAGCTTTGGATTAGGCCTTCCAAGTTGTTCGGATACATGGTTCTCATAGCCCAGACGCCGAAGTTGGTTATTATGAAAAATTGGATAGAGGCGATTAGGGAGGCGGCGAAAACGTTCGTTACGGATTTTCTTTTTGAGATATAGATTCCGATAAGCGAGGAGATAAAGAAACTGCCCCAGACGAAGAGAGTTGTTGAATGGAAGAGAGAGAGCGGGGAAATTAATTTTTGGAAGTTGAAACTGTTTCCAGTCCAGTATAAAAGCAGATAATCGGAAATAACCATTATTATTAAGGGCAGGAAAATCGCCGTCTTTTTACTTAGGTAAGCTCCACCGAAAAGAGCGATTGCGGTGATTGGTGCGAAGTTGGGGACGTGGGGCGTAAGCCTGAGTAGAATTGCGGCAATAATAAAGAAGATTATTAGTTTCATTACTTAATCTATTCCCCTAGGTACTCCCATAATATTTTATCACCTTGATTTACCTTGACCTGGCTGCAGCCTGCCGGGGCGTCGGCGCCGTTAATTTTGTAGACCCACCAGGGGCTATCGGTTTTTCCCAGGCCACTAATGACGTAGACGCCATTGGTTTTAAATTCTTCGTTATAGCGCATGTCTAAGTCATTGATATTTCCTCCCTCGAGAGCTTTTTTAAGAACTTCGCAGTGGTCGGACCCTGAAGGGAGTTTGATGCTCATGGCCGGAGACTCGGTTTCAGAGGTGGGGATTTTAAATGATAATTCTACTGAAATATTCTCAGATACTTGAGTTGATGCAGCCGGAGAAGAGGCTGGAGGTGTTTCAGTTTTTGGGGGAGTGTTAAAAAAATAGGTTATACCTCCGAAGATTAAAATTATAACAAGACTGATAATTATTTTCTTTCTCATGGATTGATAATGATAGTACTTTTAAATTATTAGTCAATATTACTTTAGAGTAGTAGAGGAATTTTCTCAGTTACTTCGAAAAATAATTATTACTAGTCAAAATATGAGGAGTTGTGACATAATTCTGACAGAACTGATATGAAGATTGCTTTTTTTAATGTTCGAGGTGATGAGGAGGAGTTTTACCAAAATGCACTTCAAGGGAATGAGATTTTTTGTACAACTGAGACTTTAACTTCTGAGAGTTTGCCTGAACAAAAAGATTTTGAGGTGATTTCGGTTTTTACAGATTCTAAAGTTGATGAGCTAGTCATCGAAGCGTTTCCGAATTTAAAATTAATTGCCGCGCGCTCTACGGGGTTTGATCATATTGATTTAAAGACGGCAGAGGAGAAAGGGATTACTGTCGTAAATGTGCCGGCTTATGGGGAAACAACTGTAGCAGAATTTGCGTTTGCGCTTTTACTGGCAATTACCAAAAGAATTCTGCCGGCTTTTGAATCTGTTAAGGAAACAGAGAAGTTTAGTAGAGAAGGATTAAGCGGTTTTGACTTGAAAGGTAAGACCTTGGGGATAATTGGAACTGGACATATCGGGGCTTCGGCTATAAAAATTGCCAAAGGGTTTGATATGACGGTTTTAGCTTTTGATGCTTTCCCCAATAAGGAACTGGCTGAAAGTCTGGAGTTTAATTATGTACCGTTAGAGGAATTATTTTCAAAGTCAGATTTTATTTCATTGCACGTACCGTTTTTACCTTCTACAGAGCATATGATAAACCAGAATAA